>JAHWJQ010000039.1 GCA_019348305.1 Actinomycetota bacterium | reverse complement strand
CCGATCTACCGGCGACTGGGGGCTCGGCGACTGGGGCGGCGACGACTGGGCGGGCGGGGGCCGATCGCCCGGTGGCCGCCCAGGGGCAGGTGCCGGCGCCGCGGGCGCGGGGTCGCTGGCCAGCGCTGGCGGCTCGGTGGTGGCCACTTCGGCGGGCCGGCCGGCATCCGCGCCAGCGGGCGCCAGAGCCGCCGCCGGGTCCTCGGGCTCGCCCTCGCCCAGTCGCCCCTTTATGACCTTGAGCGGGAGGTACTGCTCGCGCTGTTGGCGCAGGATCCACCGCAGTCGCTCCACGTCCGGTTCGTAGAACTTCCGGTAGCCCGAGGGGGTTCGCTCCGGGTCGAGCAGTCCTTGGCTCTCGAGGAAGCGGATCTTCGAAATGGTCAGGTCGGGGAACTCCGGGCGGAGCAGGGCCAGCACCTCTCCGATGGACAGGTAGGCGCGCTCGGGCACCGGGCGACCTAGCGGTCGGTGCCGGCCGCGAGGTAGACGAGCTTGAACTTGCCGATCTGCACCTCGTCCCCGTTGGCCAGCTCCGCCTCTTCGATGCGCTCCCGGTTGAGGTAGGTGCCGTTGAGCGAACCGACGTCGCGCACCACGTGCCCACCACGGTGACGGGCGAACTCGGCGTGGCGGCGCGATACCGTCACGTCGTCGAGGAAGATGTCGGAGTCGGGGTGGCGGCCGGCGCGCACGATCTCGTTTTCGAGCACGAACTTGGAGCCGGCGTTCGGCCCCCGCTTGACCCACAGCATGCCGCGGCCCTCCGGCAGCTCGGGCAGCGTGACGGTCTGCTCCTCGACCGGGTCCCCGGCATCGATCGCGGTGAAGGTGATGGTCGTCGGCTCCTCGGCGGCTCGTTCGAGGACGTGGCCGCAGGAGGAACAGAAGTTGGACCGGCCCGGGTTGCGGTGCCCGCAGTTGTTGCAGAAGACGTCAGCCACTGCCCAACCGTAGCCGTTCGAACCTCAACCTCAACGGAGCCGTGAGGGTCTCACCCCTCGATGAGCTCGCCGTAGGCCTCGGGCGTCATGAGCCGCTCGTACGAAGCGGGGTCGGCGGGCTCGATCACGCAGATCCAGCCCTCGCCGTAGGGGTCTTCGTTCAGGCGTTGGGGGGCATCGGCGAGGGCGCTGTTGACCTCGACGACCGTGCCGTCCACCGGTGCATAGACGTCGGAGACCGACTTGGTCGACTCCACCTCGCTGCAGGACGCTCCAGCCTCGACCCGGGTCCCCGGCTCTGGGAGCTGCACGAAGACGACGTCGCCCAGTGCATCCTGGGCGTATTCGGTGATGCCGATGCGTACCCGGCCCGCCTCCAGGCGCGCCCATTCGTGGTCGGTCGTGTAGCGCAGGTCGTCGGGCACCTTGGTCATGCGGCCACCCTACCGGCGCATCGAACTACCCCTGCCGTGTGAGCGGCCGGGCCACCTCGAACTGTGGCGGCTTGGCTAGTGCTGGCAGGTCGACCCTCGCCTGCTTGGCCACGTCGACCCTCACCCCCTTGATGCTGGAAACGGCGTCGACGGCGCCGCCGGGGATCTTCAGCCCCCCCTCCAGGGTCGCCGGCTGGCCGATTGCCGCCACCCGAAAGGGCGGGCTGAGCACCACCCCGTCTACCGAGATCCGGCCATCGCGCTCGGCAAAGGCCGTCGCCGCTCCCACCCGGCGGTCGTTCACCGCCACCGCCTCCGCGCCGGCGTCGCGCAGCTCCTGCACGATGTCGATCATGGCGTCGTAGGCGAGGAGGCCGTTCGGGTCTTCGATGGTGACGACCACTCCCGGGCCCGTCACCGCCACCGTGCCCGAGAGCACCTGGAGGCTCCGCAGCTGTTCCTGGGCGGCTTCGGCAGCCGCGGCCTCGTTGCGCGACGACTGGCGCAGCTCGTTGAGCTGCACCTTCAGCTCGGCGATCTCGCTTTGCAGTGCGTCGGCCTCGGCGTTGAGGTTGGCCAGGATGCGGGCCAGGTCTCCTTCACTCTCCGCTTCCAGCGGAGCGACTTCGCGTTGGGAGCCCTGGAGCTGTCCTACGAGCAGGAAGCCCACCACTGCGGCGGCCAGCGTCACGAGCACCGACCCGCCCACGGCACCCCGGACGCGGGACAGGGCGGCCAGGCGCGGTGCCAGCGGGAGGGTCACCTCAACCCCCGAAGAGCCGCCGGCGGAGGGCGGCGAGGTTCTGGAAGATGCGGACGCCGAACACGACGACCACTGCCGTCGTCAGGTCGACGGCCAGCTGGTCTCCCAACCACACCAACCCAGCCGCCACCGCGGCATTGCTGGCAAAGGCGAGCACGAAGACGCGGTCGTTGAAGGTGCGGTCGAGGTACGCCCGGGTCCCACCGAACGCGGCGTCCACTGCTGCGACCATGCCCATAGCAACATAACGGGTGGTCTCGGCGGGAACCGACGGTTGCAACAGCAACGCGACCAGTGCCCCGATGATGAGCCCCGCCAGCGCCAGCATCTACCGTCCACCCGCGGCTTTGGAGGGGTGAGGCTCCGGAACCGGCCGCGGGCCGGGCGGCGCCGGTGTGGCCGAGGAAATGCCCACTCTGCCGGTGTAGGCGGGGACCTCGACGCGGCGCTCCTCGCGTACCTCGAAGCCCAGCCCGAACAGGTTGGTCCACCGCCGGAACCGCCGCGCGATCTCGCTCGTCTCGAACCGGCGGTGGTCGGCGCCTATGGCGTGCACCTTGTAGGGCGGGCTCAGAGGCCGGAAGTTGACGACGATGGTCCCCCCGGCCGAGCGGATGGGGGTGGTCGCCACCAACCGGCTGTCGTTGATGGCCACCGCCTCGGCACCGGCCGCCAAGAGGGCGTTCACCACCAACTGCAGGTCGCCGTCATGGATCTGGTAGGCGCCGGCCTCCTGTTGCGACGGTGGCTGGCGGTTGGAAGGGGCGAGCTCCACCACCAGCCCTCGCCCCCGGAGCGGCACCGTACCGGCCTGCTGGGCCAGCTGCTCGGCGACCCGCGCCGCCTCCCGGTCGCGCACGTTGTCGCGGTTGGCCCGTTGCTGGGCCCGGGAGACGTCCTCCCGCAGTTGTTCCACGGCCTTGTCGAGGTCGGCCACCAGTGAGCGCCGGTTCTCGATGAGACGCACGAGCTCGGCCTTGCGCGGCGCCGCCTGCTCTCGTTCGGCCCTCCCGGCGAGCACCGCCGTGGATACGAAGAACCCGAGGATCGCCAGTACCAGCGTGAGGATGAGTGAGTCCTTGTTGAGCACCGTCTCGGAATTATCCTCGACGGCGAGGCGCTGTTTAACTCACCAGCTTGCGGATGCGTTCGCAGTAGTCCCCCACGAGGACGCCGGCCTCGTCAGCGGTCGCCCCCTCGGCCCATACGTGGGTGATCGGGTCCTCGGGATCGGGCAGCACCAGCACCCAACCCGTCTCCCGTACGATCTTGACCCCGTCGACCAGCACCAACTCGTCCGAGGCGGCCGTCTCGACCATGGTGCGCATCACGAGGCCCTTCTGCTCCCAAGGGGTGGCGACGGTGCCGTGGGCCACGTGCGGGTGGGGCGCCTGGTCGACCACCTTGGCAAGGCGCAAGCCGCTGGCCGCCAGCAGGCCCATGAGGTGCACCAAGGTCGCGGTGGCGTCGTAGGCGGGGAGGAAGTCGGGGAAGATGAATCCCCCGACCTGGCTGGCGGCGAAGGAGATGCCGCCGCCGGCGGCCACCTCCATGATGTGGGGGGTCGACAACTTGGTCCACACGATCTCGGCACCCTGCTCCCGGGCCAGGCGCTCGACCTCTCGGCTCACCGCCACCGGCACGGCCACCTTGACCGGCCCGTCGCTCGTGGCGCACACGAGGTGGAGCAGGGAGAACAGGGCCTCGTCGTCGGTGAGCACGTGGCCGCTGTCGTCGATCAAGGTGACGTGTTCACCGTCGGGGTCGATGACTGCGCCGAGGTGGGCACCGGCGCTGCGGACGAGGTCGCTGACCCGGGCGGCATGGGTGGCCCTGTCGAAAGCGGCGGCGCCGGCGGTGGCCGCATACGGGTTCACGGCCAATACGTCGGCACCGAGCTTGGCCAGGACGCTCGGCATGACGAAGCTGGTGGAGCCGTAGCCGTAGTCGACGACCACCTTGAAGGAGGCGGCCCGGATGGCGTCGCCGTCGACCGAAGCCATCAGGCCGACGGTGTAGAACTCGAGCGCCCGCGGCGGGAAGTCGATGTCGCCGATGTCCGCGCCGAGGGCCCGGCGGAAGTCCTCCCGGTAGAACAGCCGCTCGATCTTGCGCTGCGCCCCCTCGTCGATGTCGAGGCCTTGGGCGTCGAAGAACCGGATCATGACCGACTGGGGGTCGTCGGGGTCGAGCCGCACGGTGATCCCGCCCCTTGTGCGCTGGGAGCGCATCTGGAAGCGGGTGACGGGGACGGGCGCCACCTCGAGGTCGTCGACGTTGATCCCCGCCGAGTTCAGGCCCACCATGATCGCCCGCTTCAGAGTGCGGGCGGCCCGGCTGGAGTCGCGGGAGGTGGTGACCGTGGCGCCCTTTTTCAAGGTGGTGCCGTAGGCCATCGCCACCTTGACCGCCAACTCGGGAGTGATGTCGACGTTTGCCAACCCGGAGATCCCCATCCGGCCGAAAAGGTGCCGCGCCCCCCTCGACTCCCAGACGATGGAGGAGTTGATGACGGCGTTCGCTTCTACGGTCTTGAACGGGTACACCTTGACGCCGGGGTTGATGACGGCGTAGGCGCCCACGTAGCACTCGTCGCCGAGGACCACGCCTTCCTCGCAACGGGCGCTGTCGCGCAGGTCGCTCGACCTGCCCACCACACAGCCGCGGAGCCCGACCCGGGGACCGAGGTAGGCGTTGTCGTGGACGATGGCGCGCTCCAGGTACGCGTCGTGGCCGACCATGACGTTGGAACCCAAGACCGTGAACTCCCTGATGTGCGCCCCAGCGGAGATCCGGCAGTAGTCACCGATGACCGCGGGGCCGTCGATGCGCGCCTCCGGGTCGACCTCGCAGCCCTCCCCCAACCACACTCCCTGGCCCAGCTCGAAGCCTGGGACCTCGACCTCGACCTTGCGGCTGAGGACGTCCTGGTGGGCGCGGATGTAGGCCTCGAGGTTCCCGACGTCTTCCCAGTAGCCCTCCGCCACGTAGCCGAAGACAGGTTTGCCGTCGGCCAGCAGGCGGGGGAACACCTCGCCCGAGAAGTCCACCGGGTGGCCGCTGTCGATGTAGTCGAAGACCTCCGGCTCGAGGACGTAGATGCCGGTGTTGATGGTGTCGCTGAACACCTGGCCCCACGTCGGCTTCTCCAGGAAGCGCTCGATGGCCCCGTCGGGCCGGGTGATCACGATCCCGAACTCGAGGGGGTCCTCCATCGACTTGAGTGCCAGCGTGGCCAGCGAGCCCTTCTCCTCGTGGAAGGCCACGATGGCGGACAGGTCGATGTCGGTGAGAACGTCGCCGGAGATCACCAGGAACCGCTCGTCTCGCAACTCCTCCATGGCGTTGCGCACCGACCCGGCGGTGCCCAGCGGCCGCTCCTCGGTGGCATAGACCATGCGCACGCCGAACTCCGACCCGTCGCCGAAGTAGTTGCGGATGGCGTTGGCCAAGAAGGCGACGGTGACCACGATGTCGTCGAAGCCGTGGTCCTTGAGGAGCCGGACGATGTGCTCCATCATCGGCAGGTTGGCCAGCGGCATCATGGGCTTCGGTTGGTTCGAGGTCAGCGGGCGGAGCCGGGTGCCCTCTCCCCCGGCCATGATCACGGCCTTCACGTCTCTGCCCCTTCTCGGGATCGACTTTGTCGCAGCGCCTCGCGGGCCAGCGGGATATAGGTCGCGGCCGCGTACCAACTCAACACGAAGCCGAGCACGGCGAACACCCAGCCCAGGACGTGGGCAGTGCCCCGCCAGGTGAAATCCCCGTCGTTGCTGGCCAAGAAGAGCGGGAAGGCGATCATGTTGGCGAAGGTCCCGGCTTTGCCGAGGAGCGTGACCTCGACGCGCCGGGCCCCCAGTGCGGCCAGCACGAGCACCGCACCTGCCACCAGCGCCTCCCGGGTGAGAAGGGCGGCGGCCACCGGCACCGGCACGGAGCCGTCGATGAGGATGGCGATGACTCCGACGCCGAGGAGGATCCTGTCGGCCGCAGGGTCGAGGATGGCGCCAAGAGCCGACGCCTGGTTGAAGTGGCGCGCGATGTAGCCGTCGATGAGGTCGGTCGCCCCCAGCGCGGCGAGGAGAAGCGCCGCAGCCAACCGGTCTTCTCTCCCGAAGAGCAGGTAGAGGAAAAGCGGTATGCAGAGCAACCGCAGGACGGTGAGCACGTTGGGCACGGTGAGGATGCGCTGGTCCCCGCGACGCCGAGTCCTGCCGATGGCCGCCGGCGGCTGATCGATCACTTTGTCAGCCTACGACCATCCCCCACCCCGCAACGACCCCTTGGGACACTGTCGTGGTGGAACTGGGGGAGCGCCTGGAGCGCTACGAGGTCACGTCGTTGCCCCGGCGGCCGGCGTTGCGCCTCCTCTGGTCGCCAGCGGGCGCAGGCGAGGACGACGAGGCGGTGCCCTCGGAACCGCCGCCGCCCCTGGCCATCCTCGTCGCCTACCGGATCACCCGGGTCCCCGTCCGCGCCGCCAGCTAGTCGGGAGGCGGCCGGCGGGCCACGAGCAGGTGGTGGGGGTGGGGGTAGCCGGCGTGCACCGGCCGGGACTCGACCATGAGGCCGGCGCTGGTGAGCCACGCCCCGGTCCGGGCCGGCGGAACGAAGGTGAGAGTGGCGCCGGCGGTGATCCGGGCCACATGCACCGCCACCACCTCCTGCAGTCGCATGATCGAGAACTTCCACCTCGGCTCGAGCGCCATCTCCTTGACGACCAGCACCCCGCCGGGTGCGAGGAGCCTGGCCGCTCGCCGGAGCAGCTCCTCCTGGTCGGTCGGCTGCATGAGGTACAGCACGTCCACCACGGCGATGCCCATCCATGCGCCCTGCGGCAGCTCACCGGGGGCGATCGCCTCGAAGCGCAGGTGCCGGCGGCTGCGGGTCGCCGCTCGCGCCGCCACCCGGATCTTGGCCCCGTCCACGTCGGTGCCGACGACGTCCCGGTCAGCCGACTGCACCGCCAGGTAGGCCGAGAACAGCCCATGGCCACAGCCGATCTCGAGGATCGGGCCGCGCCGCGGGATCTCGGCGGCCACCGCGACGAACGGGCAGCTTCGCCAGCGCAGCTTGGTATGGACCCGGACGGCGAGTGGCTCGTCGTCGTACAGAGCGAGGGTTCGGCGGGCGGCGTCGTCGAGGAAGAGCCCCTCACCCACCCCGGCGCTCGACCAGGTCGCGGTAGTTCCCGAGAACGAAGCCGAGGGCGGTCACCGCTCGCCCAGCCGCCGGCGACACAAGCGCGTCGAGCTCTCGCTCCCATTCGTAGTTCCAGCGGTACCGGGCCCGGTCGGGGTCATCTCCCTCCCCCGGGTGGGCCGACAGCTCCACGGCCCCGGCATCCGACTGGGCCAGCCGGTCGAGGGCGACGGCCAGCGCGCGACCGTCCATGTGCCCGGCTTCGTCGAGCCCCGCGGCGTCGTCTGGGAACACCAGCCCTCGAGCACCGGCTCGATCGCCAAGCTGGTTGGCCAGGTAGCCGATGCCTCGGCCTTTGAGGGCACTGCGAGAGCGGGGTACCCGCACGCCTTTGACCCCTGCCTCCACCGCGAGGCCGAGCACCACGTCGCGCACCATCGGCCACAGGTGCAGGTGCTGGTGGGTGTCGAGGTGGGTGACGCTGATGCCGAGCTGGCGGACCGCCTCGAGCTGGGCCCTGAACTCCCTCGCCAGGTCGTCGGGGTCGATGCGACCGGCCACGGCTCGGGTGAGAAAGGCGCGCCAATCGTTGGGGAGGCGGCCGCGGCGATCGACCAAGCTCGGGATCTCGTGGGGCCCGAGAAGCGGGGGGTCCTCCCCCACCGCCGCCAGGTGGACGCCGACACCCAGGCGCTCCTCCTCGGCCAGCCACTTTCCGGCAGTGGCAAACGCCGGCGCCAGCACCAGAGCCGAGGTGCTGGTGACGATGCCTTCCCTGTGTGCCCGCAGGATACCGGTGGCCACCGCTTCGGTGAGCCCGTAGTCGTCGGCGGTCACGATGAGGAGCCGCCCGCCCGGCGGGCAATGCCGCGGTGGCCGGCGCTGTCGCCGGCGGCTCCGTTTGGCCGGCTGGGCCGACGGGGCCCCGGGCACCTCTTGGCACGGGGCCGCCTCGGGCACCACCGCCGAGATCTCAGCCAACCGGGGACGCTGCACCCGCAGCTCCCTCAGCATGGTGACGATGGTCCCCGCCGACGACAGGGTGGACACGCCGCGGGTTCGCGGGAAGTAGTCCACGCCGAACTGGATGATGTGAAAGCCCAGGCGGTGGGCACGGATCAGTAGCTCGGCGTCGATGAAAGAACCGACGCTTTCGAGCACGACCTGGTCGAGCACCGGGCGACGCAGCAGCTTGAAGGCGAAGTTGATGTCTCGCACCCGCAGGCCGAAGGTGGCGCGGATCATGAGGTTGTAGCCGAAGGAGTACACCGCCCGCCGGGGCCCCTCGGCGGTGCGGTCGTGGCGGTAGGCACTGACGATGTCGGCGTCGTAGAGCCGCATGAGGCGCACGCCGCGCGTCAGGCCCTCGAGCAGGTCACACGGCAGGTCGGCGTCGGTGTAGAGGATGAGCTCGCCGCTCGCTGCAGAAAGGCCGGTCTTGATCGAACCCCCGAGCCCCAGGTTGTGGCGGTGGTGCTCGACCACGAGCCTGTGGTCGGCGGCGGCCAACTCGTCGGCGATCCGCCCGGTGGCGTCGGTGGAGGCGTCGTCCACGATGACGATCTCGTAGCTGTCGATGTCGCCGGCGGCCACCAGCGCCGCCCCCGCCTCCCGAGCCGCCTCGACTGCCAGGTGGATCGAAGGCTCCTCGTTCCACATGGGATACACGATGCTGAGGCTGCTCGCGACCCGTCCCATCCCCGACCATCCTGTCCGATCCGCGGCCCGGGGGGTGGATGCTCACGCTCCGGTGCAGGCCGGGCTCCGCGGGGTCGACCACCGAGCCCGGCCCGCACGCGGCCGCCATCGTTGCTTCGGACGGCCGGCGCTGGGGCTGAATAGGCCGATCGGCTCATCCCGCCAGCGAAGGCGCGGCGTCAGCGGCTTTCGCCGGAGAGCTCCAGGTACTGCGCTTCGATGCGCTCCATCACTTCGGTGTTCGCCCGGAGTGCCTTGATCCGCTGGCGCAAGTGCCGCTGGCCTGTGCGCGTGATCGAGTAGATCCTCCGGGCCGGGCCCCGTCCCTTGGCGGTGGTGTCCCAACTCGAGGCCACGATGCCTTCGGTCTCCAGATTGCGCAGGGCGCGATAGAGGCGACTGAGGTCGCCGACCTCCACCCCGAGCTCTTGGATGGGGCCCAGCAGGGCGTACCCGTGGCTGGGATGTTGCTTCAACAGCACGAGCACGGCAGTCTCCAGCATCTGCGGAGCCCAGACCGTGCTTGCAGAATCGCCATCAGACATCGGGCCGCCATTCGTCGCGTAGGGAGAGGTCACTGTCGACCACACCTAGATGTAGTCTGCACCTTCCGGCGGCGAAACGCCAGCATTCTCCTGGGCTTCTCAGGCGACCTGGTCCGCCACGTCCACATAACGCGAGCGAATCCTGTTCAGCACGTCGGTATTCAGGCGCAGTGCGCCGATGCGACGCCGCAGGTAGCGGTTGCCCTGGCTGGTGAGGGTGTAGATGCGCCGGGCCGGGCCCTTCCGGGGGGCCTCGGTGTCCCACCGCGAGGTGACGATTCCTTCGTCTTCGAGCTTGTGCAGCGAGCGGTAGAGCCGGCTGAGGTCACCCACCGGCACACCGAGCTCGCGGAGCCGCTCGTGCAGACCGTAGCCGTGGCTCCACCGTTGCTTGAGCAGCACCAGGACCGCCGTCTCGGCCACCTGCGCCGGCCACTTCCCGCTTCCCACGTCACTGCTGTTCGCCGTTCTCATCGCCGTCATCCTTTTCGTCCCTGGTTCTCATTGTGAACAAAAGCACGATCCGGAAAACCTCATCCCGGGGGGAAGGGTCAGCCGGTGAGGCGGAGGCGGTGGGTGGCTCCGCGCTCGAGGTAGTGGACCTTGGCGGTGGGGCGCCGTTTCTCCACCTCGTCGGCGAAGCTCTGGAGCGGCGAGCGGAACACGGTGTAATCCCCGAAGTGGACCGGGATGGCTTCGCGGGGTTTGATCAGCTCGAGCGCCCGAACCCCGTCACGGCCGTCCATGGTCACCATCACCCCCAGCACGCGGGTGCCACCGAGGTGCACCAACGCGAGGTCGATCGCCGGGTAGCGGGCGGGGATGTCGGCCAGGCGGTCGTGCAGCAGCGTGTCGCCGCTGATGTAGAGGCGGAAGCGCGGTTCGCCGGAGCGGGCCCCGAGCTCCACCATGCTGCCCATCACCGGCGGCAGAAGGGCCCGCAGCGGAGCCGGGGCGTGCTGACCCGGCAGGGCCGTCACCGACAGGCGCTGGTCGGCACGGTCGAACGCCACCTCATCCCACATCGCCATGGCGAGGGCGCCCGTGAAACCCTGGCGTCGCAGCTTCCGGGCAGCGTGCGCCGTCGTCACGATGGGGACGTCTTTGGGCAGATCGCGCGCCGCGACGTCGTCGAAGTGGTCGCCATGGTGGTGGGAGAGCACGATGAGGTCGAGTGGCGGAAGGTCGGCGATCTCCATGGCCGGGTTGGTGAGCCGACGCGATCGCAGTCCGTAGCCCAGAGCCGCGTACTCCCCCTCGTGGAGGAAGTTCGGATCGGTGAGGACGGTGAAACCGCCCACCTGCAGCAGCACCGTTGCTGTGCCGATCCACGTCACCGCCACCTCGTCGGGATCCACTGCGGTGGACGGAGCAGGCAGCTCGATCGGCTGGCGCATTGGGCGGTTCTACCCGGGCGCAGGCGCCCAACCCATTTGGGACCGGCGCCCGCTACGGCGTGTCGCCGGCGCCCCGACGTTCCGTCTCTTGGTCGACCTCGTCGTTGTGGGAGGCAACTGCACGTTGGTGTGCCTGAGCCCCGGCCTCCCCCGCCGGCCGGGACGTGAGCTCGGCGAACCGCCCGTCCCGCCCGTAGAGGATGAGCGTGTCGCCGGCTTCGATGCGGGTGTGCTTGGTCGGCACCCCGAGGTAGGAGCCGTCGCTGCGGACGATGCCAAGGACCAACACGCCCTCATCGCGCAGTCGTAGCTCGCCCAGTTGCCGTCCCGTGATCCAGGCGCCCGGGGAAGCGACCATCTCCTTGACCTCGTAGTCGCCGGAGATGTGGAGAAGGGCCGCGTAATCGCGCAGATCGAGGTCGGTGAAGCGGGCCAGGGCGCGGCCGATGAGCTTCGACAGGCGGCGGTCGACGCGCTTGGACATCGACGCCGCGTAGATGGTCACCAGGCCGGCCACGAGCACCGCTGCCCGGCTGACCCGCTCGCCGGCGTCAGGCGTCCCCCCCACGAGGCCGGCGAGGACGCCGGCGATGCTGGTCGCCAGGCCGACGCTGCCGATGAGCATCAGGGCCATGATGATGCGACGCCGCGCAGGATGAGTCACCACCGACTCGGACTCGTTGGTGGTGAACCCGACGCCGCTCAGGGCCGAGCGGGCCTGGAACCGGGCCGAGGGACGGGGCATCCCTGTGGCGGTGAGAGCGATGGTCGCCACGCGGGTGATCAGCAGCGAAAGAAGGGCAACCACCAGCAGCAGAATGACGCCGTACATGGTCCGCGGTTCTACCCAGCAGTCTCACTGTTGAAGATGGGGAGACGGTCCCGGCCAGGTGAAGGCTCAGTCTCCGAACTCGAACATCTCGCTCAGGAACGACTTCTTGCGCTTGTGGCCCGAGTAGCCGCGGTGGCCGACGTAGCGGTCGTCGTCGCGGCCTCGGTACCGGTCGTCGTCGCGGCCTCGGTCGTCGCGGTCTCGGTACCCTGCTCTCTCGTCCTCGTCGCGGTCGACAGCGCTCAGCAGCTTGTCGAGCTCCCCCCGGTCGAGCCAGACACCGCGACAGCGGGGGCAGTAGTCGATCTCGACCCCCTGGCGCTCGGACATCAGCAACGTCTCGCCGTCGCTCGGACACTTCATCGCGTCACTCCTTTTGCCTGGTCGATCAGTTTCGCACGGAGGCGCAGTCGAAAACCCTCTACCGTTCTTCGCCGATGGACGGTGCGGGACGTTCGCCCGACGCGCTGACCCTCGCCACGTTCGGGTTGGCGGTGACGATCGGCGGGGCCAACTTCCTCGCTGTTCGCTTCAGCAACCGGGAGCTGGCCCCGTTCTGGGGCGCCGGCCTGCGGTTCTCGCTGGCGTCGCTGCTGTTCGTGGCCATTGCCGTCATCTTCCGGCTGCGCTGGCCGCGGGGACGCCAGCTGGCGCTTACTGCCGCGTACGGGGCCCTGAGCTTCGCCACCTCCTACGCGCTGGTCTACTGGGCGTTGGTGCGGGTGGCGGCCGGCGTGGCCGTGGTCGTGCTGGCGGTGGTCCCCCTGGTGACCGTGTTGCTGGCCGCTGCGCACGGCATGGAACGGCTGCGGTGGCGGGGCATGATCGGCTCGCTGCTCGCGCTGGCCGGCATCGTGTGGATGACTCTCGGGCCGCAGAACGTCGAGATTCCGCCGGCCGCCTTGGCCGCGATGCTTGCTGCGGCGGTGGCCGTGGGCGAGAGCATCATCTTGGGCAAGCAGCTGTCCGCCAACCATCCGGCCATGACGAACGCGGTGGGCACGACGGTGGGCGCTGTCGTCCTGCTGGCCCTCTCGCTCGCGGCCGGCGAGCCATGGGTGCTGCCGCGCCGACCCGAGGCGTTCTGGGCGGTCACCTACCTCGTGACGATCGGCTCGGTGGGGCTCTTCGTTCTCGTGCTGCTGGTGGTCCGCCGGTGGACGGCGTCGGCCACGTCGTACATGTTCGTGCTGTTCCCGGTCGTGACGCTCGGGCTCGGCGCATTGCTGGCCGACGAGCCGGTCAGCACTCAGGCAGTCACCGGTGGCGCCCTCGTCGTTGTCGGGGTGTGGTTCGGGGCACTCTCGCCCGCGGCGCGGCGGGTGCGCCTCGGTGACATCCGTTCACAGCTTCAGCGGCTTGCCCTTGAACTTGAGCTTGAGCAGCAGCTGCGGGTCGTCGAGGGTGAAGACATCGAGCCCGCGGGACATGTCGCCGACATAGATGATGTCGTCGCCGTGGACGGTGGCGCCCCAGGCGCTGGTGCCAGGCTGGATGGAGTAGCCCCCCTGGGCCGGATTACGGGGATCGCTGTAGTCGACGACCTGGAGCCCGGCGTTGTACGAGCCGAAGAAGGCGAGGGAGCCCTTGGAGGAAAACACGTGCACCGAGCAGGCCGGAGCCGGGGTGCCCGCCGGGATGAACCACTCGCTCAGCTCGTCGGCCTTCGTCAGGTCGGCCGACACCCGCACGGCGGTGACGCCGCCGGCGCGACCGCAGCCGTTGTGCAGGTCCTCGTCGGTGACGAGGACGACGGAGCGGTCGCCGTCGAGGAACTGTGCTTCGTGGTGGTAACGGATCGGGTGGTGACCTTCGCCGGTCTCGTGCAGCCATCGGTTGAGCACGACCGGCTTTCGGGGGTCGGTCACGTCGATCACGAACATGCTGCCGGTGTTGCCCGTGTTGTTGAGGTACGAGCCGCCCTCGGCGAGCAGCGCTATGTCGCGAGGGGCCAGCGAACCGTCGGGCTGGGCCACTGGGTAGTCTGTGTAGACGGTGATGTCGTGGGTGTGGGTGAAAGCTGGCCCCACGGCACGTTTGCCGAG
>JAHWJQ010000038.1 GCA_019348305.1 Actinomycetota bacterium | reverse complement strand
GGGGTACCGCGACGGCTCAGGGGCCCGCACGGTCGACTCCCACATCCGGGCGCTACGCAACAAGTTGGGCGCCGGCGTCATCCGCACCGTGCATGGGGTCGGCTACGCCGCAGAGCGCACCGAGGCCGGCTGATGCGGCCCCTGGACCGGATCTCGTCGATCAAGCTCAAGCTCGGACTGCTCATCGTGGGTGCGGTGGTCGTCACCCTCGCCGTCAACGAGGTGGGCTTGCGCTGGGACGTGAAGCCCGTGACCCGGGCTGGCGTGGCGGCGTTGATCGCCCTGGCCATGGTGCAGGTGCTGGCCAGGGGCATGACCTCGCCGTTGCGGGAGATGGCTGCCGCGGCGCGGTCCATGGCCAAGGGCGAGCACGGCCGGCGGGTGACAGCGACCTCTCGGGACGAGGTGGGAGAGCTGGCCCGGGCGTTCAACGCCATGGCCGCTGAGCTGGAGGAGGTGGACCGCCTGCGCCGAGACCTGGTGGCCAACGTGAGCCACGAGCTGCGGACCCCGATCAGCGCCCTGCAGGCCGTGCTCGAGAACGTGGTGGACGGGGTGGAGCCGGCAGCGCCCGACACCCTCTCGGCCATGCTCAAGCAGGTCGAGCGGCTGGGGCGTCTCGTCACCCAACTGCTCGACCTCTCCCGGCTCGAGTCAGGGGCCCTACCGCTGCAGATGGAGAACTTCGAGCTGCAGGGGGTGCTCGAGGACGCGACGCAGGAGTGCCGCCTGCACGCGCCCCAGGTGCGGCTGGCGGTGGACGTCGATCCACCCGGCCTGGCCGTCCACGGTGATCCCGAGCGGGTGCACCAGGTGATCGCCAACCTGTTGGAGAACGCGGTCCGCCACTCGCCCGCCGGCGGCGGTGTGGAGCTCACTGCTCGGCGAGACCGCGACCGGGTGGTCATCGCCGTGGCGGACGAGGGGCCGGGCATCGCCGAAGCCGATGCCGCCCGGGTCTTCGAACGCTTCTACCGTGCCGACGCGGCCCGCGCCTCCACCTCGGGGGGTGCCGGCCTCGGTCTGGCCATCGTCCGCTGGATCGTCGACCTGCACGGCGGCCACGTCCGTCCCGAGCGGCGCGAGCCGCGGGGCTGTCGGATGGTGGTCGTGCTTCCGGGAGGAGCCCCATGACAGTCACCGACGTCGAACAGCCGATGCCGGCGCCGCCGGAGTGGACGGGGTGGGTCGGCCTCGATGATCTGAGCCCGCCCGACGGACGGGTGCTCGCGGCCGTGGCGGCCGGCGCCGTGGGCACCGACCTGGCCTTGCGCAGCGGCGTCGCCGGCGTGGCCGGTGCCCTGCTGCCCGCGCTGGTAGCCGGAGGGTTGCTGGCATCGGGGCGGGTGGTCAACAGACGGGCGTGGCCGGTGCTTGCGCTCGCGCCGCTGTTCGGGCTGTGGCTGGCGGTGCGGGTGAGCCCTTGGCTCCTCCCGCTGGACGTGGCCGCAGCCGTTGCCCTGGTCGCCCTGGGGGCGTCGCTGGCCCGCCGGGGGGACCCCACCGACCTGTCGATCCCGGAGCTGTGCGGGCGGGCGCTGCACACCCTCGCCCACGGCGTCCTCGCCGCCGGCTTCCTGCTGCGGGCGCTGCCCCGCCGGCGGACGGGGGCGCCGAGCTCCACCGGCGCCGTCATCCGGGGGTGCATCCTCGCCGGGCCGCTGATCTGCCTTCTCGCCCTGCTGCTGGCGTCGGCCGACCCGGTGTTCGCCTCGTTCTTCCGGCTGCCCACCGGCGGCGCCGACCTGTTCGCGCACCTGGTGTTCCTGGGCATGGGCGCCCTGGGCGCCGCGGGCCTGTTGCGCATGGCTTCGGCCCCGCCCTTCGAGCTGGCAGGGGAGGGCCCGCGCCCGCTCGGCGCGGTGGAAGCCACCACCGTGCTGGCCGCCCTCGTCGGGTTGTTCGCCGCCTTCACCCTCACCCAGGGGCTGGCCGTGGTACGGGGCGCCGCCTATGTCACCCGCACCGCCGGCCTCAGCTACGCCGCCTATGCCCGCAGCGGCTTCTTCCAGCTCTTGGCCGTGGCTGCCATCACCCTTGTCGTACTCGTGACCCTGCGGGCCGCCACCAGGCTGGAGAGCACCGCCGCCCGCCGGCGGTTCCTGGTGCTGGCGGAGGCCGCGGTGGTGCTGACGCTGGTCATCGTGGCCGGGGCCGTCCGCCGCCTGTGGCTGTACGAGCAGGCCTACGGGCTCACCATGCTGCGGCTCTGCAGCGTGTTGTTCGCCCTGTGGATCGGGGCCGTCTTCCTCCTCCTCGCCGCATCACTGGGGGGCGTGGGCGCCCGGCGGGCGTGGCTGGCGCCGGCCGCCGCGGTGGTTGCCCTCGGCGGCCTCCTCATCACCAACGTGGCCAACCCCGAGGCCGTGGTCGTACGCCGCAACGTCGAGCGTTTCGGGTCCTCGGCGAAGCTGGACGCGTACTACCTGGTCGAACTCTCCGACGATGCCGTGCCCGAGTTGGTGGCGTCGCTGCCCCGCCTCGACCCTGCAACAGCGGCCTTCGTCCTCGACGTGGTGTGTGCCGGCGATCGCCACCCGGCGGGCGGGCTGTGGGCGTACAACGCCAGCCGGCAGGCTGCGATCGACGCCCGCTTGGCCGCCTGTCCGCGACTGGAGGCGTGAGCGACCCGCTCTCGACCAGTACCGCCGGCGCCGCGGCTGGGAACGGGGAAGACTGCCCCGATGGCCCTCGGCAAGTACCAGTCGATGCGGGACTTCGACAGGACCGAGGAGCCGTCAGGCATCACCGATCCGGAACTGTCGGACCACGAGCGCGAGGGCAGGCCCCGTTTCGTGGTCCAGGAGCACCACGCGACCTCGCTGCACTGGGACTTCCGTTTGGAGCGGGGGGGCGTGCTGCTGTCCTGGGCCGTGCCCCGCGGCATCCCGCCCGACCCCAGGGTCAACCACCTGGCGGTGCACACCGAGGACCATCCACTCAGCTACTACGACTTCGAAGGCGAGATCCCCAAGGGCGAGTACGGGGGCGGGAAGGTGATCCTGTGGGACCAGGGCACCTACCGAGAGGAGAAGTTCTCGGAGCGCGAGGTGATGGTCGTCCTCGGGGGACAGCGGGCGAAGGGGCGCTACGTGCTGTTCCACACCGACGGCAAGAACTGGATGATGCACCGGATGGACCCGCCGGAGGACCCGGGACGCGAGCTCATGCCGGCCGACGCACGGCCACTCGAACCGATCCCCGCAGACCTCCCCAGCGGCGCCGGCCGGTGGCGGTTCTCCGTCGCCTGGGGAGGCACCCGCGCCGCGGTGGCGGTCGACGGCGGCCGCTGCGTGGCCCGCACGTCAGCGGGCGACGAGGTCACGAAGCGGTGGCCCGAGCTGGGCGCCTTCGGCCGGGCGGTGGGTGCCCTGCCGGTGGTCTTCGTGGGCGAGCTCGTCAGGCCCGAGCCCAGGGCAGGCGCCACGTTCTTCATCGAGGACATCACCTGGCTCGACGGCCACTCGACCGCACCACTGGCCTTTTCCGACCGGCGGGCCCTGCTCGAGGACCTCGGGCTCGACGGCGACGCCTGGAACACGGCTCCGCTCTACGACGACGGCGCCGTGCTGTTGGAAGCGGCCCGGGCCCAAGGCCTTGCCGGCGTCCTCGCCCATCGCAGCGAAGGGCCGCTGGAGGCCCCGCGCTTCGTCGCCGTTCCGGACGGCTGACAGGCGCGGAAGCGGGGTGTTCTACTGGGGGATGGACCTGCAGACGACGGGATTCGACGACGACGCCCGGGTGGTAGTCCAGCAGCACGGCAACGAGCACTGGATCGTGTGGGAGTCGTTCAGCTACCGGGCCAGTAAGGACACCTACACCATCCCCCGGGGCATGTGCACCGACTTCGCCTCGGTACCCAGGCCGGTGGTCTGGTACCTGCCCCGCTACGGGCCGTACACGCTGGCGGCCATCCTCCACGACCACCTCTGGCGGGAGTTGGCCGCCAACGCCCTGCTGCCCTACTCCGACGCCGACGGCATATTCCGCCGGGCGATGCGCGAGCTCGACGTCCCCTTCTTCCACCGCTGGGTCATGTGGGCCGCGGTGCGGTGGGCGGCACTGGTGAAGCCGGGGGGCCGTGAAGGATGGAGCTGCGATGCCCCCGCCGTGCTGCTGGTCACGCTGCTCGCGCTGCCCATCCTGGCCGTGCCCGTGCTCACGGTGCTGGTGGCCCTCGTGCAGCTCCAGTTGCTGGAGCTGGTCCTGTGGGTGCCCCTCAAGCTGAACCAGTGGTTGGTGCGGTTCCGGGGCGCCGTCCCGGCCAAGAAGGTCGTCTTCCCGCGCCTCGAACTGCGGCTGTCGGGCCGCGCTGGCGAATGCCCTCCGCCGGGGTGGGACAGACCACTTCGTCCCTAACGCGCAGTTGCTCCTAGAGCGGCGACCCGATAGCGCCCCAGCTGGGCCACCATGGTGGCCATCCACGCACTCGACCTCGACGACGCCGCTTTGGTGCGGGCAGTGCAACAGGGCGACTCGGAGGCCTTCGCGGGGTTGTTCGACCGCCACTACGACCACGTGCGGCGGGTCTGCGGGCGACGCCTGAACAACCCTGTCGAGGCCGACGAGGTCGCCCAGGCCGCCTTCGTGCGGGCCTTCGAACGGATCCACCAGTGCACCGGCGACCGCCGCTTCGGGGCGTGGGTGCAGGTCATCGCCGGCCGGTTGTGCGCGGACACCTGGAGGGCCATGGCCCGCACCACGCCGGTGGACGAGCCGCTGGCGGGGGAGGCGGGGCTCGGGCGCGACGAGTGCGAAGAGGCGGTGCTGCGCAACGAGCAGGCGGCGGCTGTGCACCAGGCGCTGGCCACGCTCCCGTCCCGCCAGCGCGAGGTGATCATCGCCCGCGACGTGGAGGGGCGGCGGCCGAGCGAGATCGCCGCTGCGCTCGCGGTGTCGGTCGGCGCCGTCGACTCCCTGCTCCTGCGGGCGAGGCGGCGGATGGTGCTCGCCTACCGCGCCGCCAGCCCCGAACAGGGAGCGGCCTCGGCCTCGGTCAGCACCGCCTCGGTGGCGGCCGGCTCCGCCGTCGCCGGCCCGTTGAGCCGGACGGTGGAGTCGCTGAGCGCGGTGTTCCACGCCGGCGTGGCCAACCTGGCCTCTGTGCTCGGCTTCGCTCCCCCAGCGCCGGCAATGGTCCAGCGGGTGGTGGGCGGCGTCGTGGCCGGCGCCCTGCTGGTGGCGCCGCTGGCGGCAGTCGACGACCCGCTCGGTCCTGCGGCCCGCGTGCCGGCGCCGCCGGCCAGCCTCCCTGGTGTGGGGGACGCCCCAGACGTGCACCTCGGCGCCGTGGTGGCCACACCGGCGGCCCCGCCTACCCCCGACGTGGCCGGCGGCGCGGCGCAGGCCACCGCCGGGCTTCCCGCGGCTCCAGTCGAGCCCGACGGCCTTGGCGAGGTCGCCCCCCCACCGACCGCAGCGCCGCCTTCGCCCCCGCCGGCCGTCGTGGTCGGGGTGCCGGCAGCGCTCAATGAGGTGGCGGCGGTGGTGGCGGAGGCCGAGGGGGCCGCCACCGCCGCCGTCCACCAGGTCGACGCCGCCCTTGCGGGGTTGTTGGCGGCGCCCCGCCTCCGTTAGGACCGGGCTCGAACAGGCGGCGCGCGAGAAACACCGGCCCAGCGCCGTTGAGGATGCATGACCAACCCGAACCACGCCGCCGCCGACGGCCCCCACACAGCTGTCCCCGGCCGGCGCCGCCACAGCCTGGCCGTTGCCGTGTCCGTTCTCGTCGTCGCCCTGTTGGCCTGGCCAGCCGAGGCGTCGAATGACCCGTCCTATGCCAAGCAGTGGGCGCTTCCCAAGATCGGGGCGCCGGCGGCCTGGGCGGCGACCACAGGCGACGGCGTCCGCATCGGAATCGTCGACACGGGCATCGACCTGGGCCACGAGGACCTCGCCGGCGCCGTCGTGGCCCATACCAGCTGCATCGGGTCGGGGGGTGACCCGTCCCGCTGCGGAGGCTCGGGCCAGGACGAGAACGGCCACGGCACCCACGTTGCCGGCATCGTCGCAGCCGCCAAGGACAACGGCGTGGGCGTGGCCGGCGTGGCCCCCGATGCCGAACTCGTCGTCGCCAAAGCCCTCGACGGCAAGGGTTCAGGCACCACCGAGGACATCAACGGTGGCATCAGGTGGGTCGTCGACAACGGGGCGCGGGTGGTCAACCTCAGCCTCGGCGGCAACTTCCTCATCACCAGCCTGTTCGGGACCTCGTTCGCCGAAGGCGTGGAGTACGCCTGGTCGAAGGGCGCGGTCGTGGTGCTGGCCTCGGGCAATACCAACCTCCTCGGCCTCGGTATCGGCAGCTCCGACTACGGAGAGCTGCCGGCCATCGTGGTGGGGGCGACCGGCCCCGACGACCGGGTGGCCAGCTACTCGAGCCCGATGGGCAATGCCCGCTGGTCGATCGTGGCGCCGGGCGGAGCGGGCAAGGGCACCGAGGGCTCCGACGTCTTGTCCACCTACTGGCGACCAGGCAAGGCCAACCAGTACGCGGCGCTGGCCGGCACATCGATGGCGACGCCTCACGTGGCCGCTGCCGCGGCGATGGTGCTGAGCCGGGGTGCGACACCCGAAGCCGCAGTGGCGCGGATCCTCGCGACGGCGGACCGTCGGGTTGCCTGCGGCTCGGGCAGCCCCAACTGCAAGGGCCGCCTCGACGTCGCCGCAGCCGTCGCCGACACGCCGGCCACTGGTGGCGGCGGACCGGCGCCGTCGCCGGGACTGGCCGACAGCCTGCTCGGTCTCGACCTCGGCGGCCTGCGCCTCTTGGTCTGAGCGTTCGCCCCTGGCGCCCAGCCCAGGACCGCTAGGCCCGCTTCTCCTCGACGGGACCGCCCAGCGCCTGCCACACCGCCTGGGTGTTGTCATAGAGCTGGTCGGGCAGCGACTCCAACGCCCGGATGACCGACTGCGAGGCGAAGTTCCCCACCGCGGACTCGACCAGCTGCTGGGGACGGGCCGGGAACACGCTGGGCTCGATGGAGCGGGCCAGCTCGGCCCTTCGCTCGGCGTCGTGATCGTCGAGGACCCCTGGCACCTCCTGCACGAGGTCGGGCCGGCTGTCGTTAGGACGGAGCGCTTCCCTCGCATCCTCCCCGGCCCGGGTGTCCTTCTGGAGGTCCTCGTCCACGCGGGCGCTGTGCTTGTCGCTCATTTCCATGCCCAAGCGTTACCCGCTCACGGCGCCGCCAACTCGTCCAGCACCACCGCCCCCACGGCCAGCGCCAGGACGGTGAGTAGTGCTCCCGCCAACCCGTACAGCTCCAAGCCGGCGAACCCGCCGGCGGTGGTGAGGAAGGGCCCCACCCTCACCGTGCGGCGTTCGAGCGGTCGCTGGAGGACGAGGTACTCGAAGGCCTCATAGGCCGTGAACACGGCGGCCACGGTCGCGCCGGCCACCGGGTCCGCCGCCCCCGCAAGCAACACGATGGGGAGCGCCCCCACCACGGCACCGAGCACCGGGACGGCGTCCCACAGCGCCACCCACACCGCCAGCGGGGCGGGACCGGGGACGCCGAAGGCATGGGCCAGCACGTAGCCGAGCAGTCCGGCAAGCGCGCTCATGACCAGCGTGCCGCGGGCGTAGCCGAAGGCGCGCCGGTAGACGGCCGCGGCGACGGTGCTGGCGCGGGCTCGCATCGCTTCGTCGTGGAGCTGACGAGCGGCTCCCGCAGCGAGCCGGCGTCCGTGCAACAGGAAGAACAACGTCAGTACCGCCACGGCCAGGAATGCCAGACCCCGGGTGGCCGCGGCCCGCACCGCCTCGGCCGGCGTACCGCCCCGGAGCCGCTCGGGAACGCTCTCCACGAACCGGCTGGTGCGTTCGCTGAGGTCGAGCGCCCTGGCCGTCTGCGAGAACCGGCCCGAGCGTTCGAGCTCGGCCGCCAGTCGTGGGGCCTCGCGTTGCAGGTTCCTGGTCTCCCGCACCAGCCCCCCGATCAAGCCGTAGCCGACACCGGCGATGGTGGCAAGGGTGGTGACCACCACCACCAGTACGGCCAGCCCCCGAGGCAAGCGCCGCCCGAGCCATTCCACCGCCGGGTGAAGGAGGGCGGCCACCGACGAGGCGATCAGCACCCAGGCCACCACCCGCTCGGCGCTGGCCAGGACCCGCAGGAGGACAAAGGTCAGCGCCACCACGGCCACGGCCAGTGCCACCGAGCGGCCCCGTACCCGCAACCGGCCAGGACGACGCGGCGCGCCAGCCGTCTCGGGCGGGTCGGGCATGCGCCGGTACAGTACCGACGTGGCTGCCTCCACCACGGCCGAGGCGCCCGACGTCGACCTCGACTGGCGAACGCTTGCGTGGTTGGCTGCATCAGTGGCCGGCCTGGCGCTACTCACGGGCCTGGCCCGGTCGGTCCCCCGCACGCTGGCCGCCCTGGGAGTGGCCAGTGTCCTGGCCGTCGGCCTCAACCCTTTGGTGGTCGGCCTCACGGCGCGCCTGCGGCTGTCGCGGGCTGGGGCCCTTGCCGTGGTGCTGGGCGGCTTCACCGCTGTTGTCGTCGTGGTCGGCTTGGTGCTGGTACCGCCCGTCAGCCGCCAGGCTCGTGATCTGACGTCCGACCTGCCGGCGGTGCTGGACGACCTCGCCGACCTGCCCGTGGTAGGCGACCGGCTGGCAGAGGCCGGTGTCCCCGCCCGCATCGAAACGAGCCTGAACACGCTCCCCGACCGCTTGCTGGGCGAGGACACGCCTCTCGTACGAATCGGTCGCCGGGCCGCCGACGGGCTGTTGGCGGCGGTGGTCACGCTGCTGTTCGCGGTGACGCTGCTGTTGGACGGCGAGCGACTGGCGAGGGCCGGCCGGCGGCTGGTCCCGGCCGCTCACCGCCGCCAGGCCGACCGCATCGCCCAGCTGAGCTACAGCGTGGTCGGCAGGTACGTGGCTGGATCGCTGCTGGTGGCCGGCGTGGCCGGTCTGGCCACCCTCGCCGGCGGCCTGGTGCTGGGCGTTCCCCTGGCTCCACTGGTGGCGCTGTGGGTGATGGTCTGGGACCTCGTGCCCCAGATCGGCGGGGCGGCCGGCGGGATCCCGTTCGTGCTGCTGGGCTTCACCCGCGGCGCCGTCACCGGCCTCGCCTGCGCCGTGTTCTTCGTCGTCTACCTGCAAATAGAGAACAACGTGCTCGGCCCGCTGCTGGTGGGCCAGTCGGTAAAGCTTTCGCCACCGGCCACCATGACTGCGGCGTTGGTCGGCGTCTCCGCCGGCGGCGTCGTGGGAGCACTGCTGGCCGTCCCCCTCCTGGGAGCGGCCAAGGCCATCTACCTCGAGTTGCGGCCGCCCCAACCGGGGCCGGGTGCCGAAGCGGCAGCGGCGCCGGAGACGTCGCCGCCGAGCGACGAGGTCAAGGCGAGTCGGTGATGTGCATGGCCGCCTCCTCGGCGCTCAACGAACCTTCGTCCGGCACCAGGAGGGCCAGCTCGTCCTTTTCGAGGTCGACCGCGTCCACGTCTTCGCCCCCCGGCGCGACCAGGCGCCCCCCGACCAGGTCGTCGTCGTCGAGGTCGGCTCCGAGGATGTCGTCGATGTCGGGCTCCGGCTCCTCCCGTAGCACCCGCTCGGCCAACGGCTCCTCCTGGCGCTCCTCCACGGGCGTGACGCCGAACTCTTCCGCGCCCTGGGGGTAGTCCCGCGGGGGGATCTGGCCCTCGTCCTGGTTGATGGGAGGCTCGATGTCGGGGAGCCCCTCGGCGTCCATGTCGTTGCCCTGGTCGTAGGGCCGGTTGGCTTCCATGGCCCGTCCCCTACCCACGGGCCGGCTCACCGCAACACGGCGAGGGCTCGGGCGACCGCTTCTCCGGCAGTGGGGGCGGCGTCCACTCCCGGCAGGTCCCAGGTGGCGAGCCCGACCACCGCCTTGCCCGTCTTGAGGGCGAAGCCGATCTCGCTCAGGGTCCCGAACCCTCCTCCCACAGCGATGACCACGTCGCTGGCCCGCACCACCAAGACGTTTCGGGCCTCGCCCAGTCCGGTGGCGACGGCGACGTCGAGCCAGGGGTTGCCCTCCGAGCGGTCGGTCCCGGGGAGCAGGCCGACCGTGGTCCCGCCCGCGGCCCTGGCGCCCCTGGAGGCTGCTTCCATGACCCCGCCCAGGCCGCCCGACACCACCACGCCACCCTCCCCTGCCACGAGGCGCCCCACCTCCTCGGCCGCGGCCAGAACTGATTCGTCGGCATCGGCGGAGCCGGCACCCACCACTCCTACGTAGACCGGCACGACTGCAAGACTGGCGCGTCATGAGCGAAGACGAAACGACCGTCTGGTTCAACCCCAGCTGCTCGAAGTGCAGGGGAACCCGCGAACTACTCAGCGAACAGGGGGTCGAGGCCCGCTACCTGGAGTACCTGCAGCAGGCGCCCAGCCGCCAGGAGCTCGAGCGGGTGATGGGGCTTCTGGGTGTCGACGACCCTCGCCAGATGATGCGCACGGGCGAAGCGATCTACACCGAGCTGGGCCTCGACAGCGCCGGCCGCGACCAGCTCCTCGACGCCATGGTCGACCATCCCATCCTGATCGAGCGTCCCATCGTGATCCGGGGGGACCGCGCGGTGATCGGTCGTCCCCCTGAGCGGGTCCTCGAACTGCTGCAACCCTGACGCGCGCTCCTGCGCACCACCTCCGGCGCTTGGGCTCCGAACTGACGTTCGCTACGCTGGAGGGGTGCGCTGGAAGCTGGCGAGCGACGACGGCGGCCAGGGGTCGCTGTTCTCCGAGGAGGAGCTCGTCGATCGCCACGTGGGACTGGGGGAGTACCGGGGGCTCGAGTTCCTCCACGTCAACGCCAAGCGGATCATCAACGAGGTGCCGACGGCATCACGGGTCCCGTTCCGATGGACGATCAACCCTTACCGCGGCTGCAGCCACGCCTGCGTCTACTGCTTCGCCAGGCCCACCCACGAGTACCTCGGCCTCGACATCGGCGACGACTTCGACCGCAAGATCGTGGTCAAGGTCAACGCCGTCGAGCGGTTGCGGGCGGAGCTGCGGCGCTGGCGTCATGCCGGCGAGCACATCGCCATGGGAACCAACACCGATCCGTACCAGCGCTGCGAGGGCAAGTACCACCTCACCCAGGGGATCATCCGGGTGCTGGGCGAGGAGGCCAACCCCTTTTCGATCCTGACCAAGTCGACCCTCATCCTGCGCGACCTGCCCTTGCTGTCGGAGGCCGCCCGTCACACCGACGTCAGGGTCAACTTCTCCATCGGCACCCTCGACGAGACGGTGTGGAAGTCGACCGAGCCGGGCACGCCGCACCCCCGCCAGCGGCTGGAGGCGGTGCGCAAGATCAACGACGCCGGCATCCCCTGCGGCGTCCTCGTGGCTCCGATCATCCCCGGGATGTCCGACGGCGCCGAACAGATCGAGGAGGTGACCCGGGCCTGCGTGGACGCGGGAGCGGTCTCGGTGTCGGCCATCGCCCTTCACCTTCGCCCCGGGGTGCGAGACCACTGGATGCAGTGGCTGCGCGAGGCCCGGCCCGACCTGGTGTCGATGTACACCACGCGCTACCCCAAGGCCTACCTGTCCAGTACCGAGCAGGAGGCGGTCTCGTCACTGGTGCGCCGGGTCCTGGCCGAGGCCCGGGGGGAATGGTCGGCGCCGACGGGCACGAGGGTGATCTCGGCGGGGACCAGTGCCAGCAGGCCCCGGAGGAGCGGGGAGCGACCCCGGCCGGGCCCGCCGCCCCATGAGCAGGCCACGCTGCTGTAGCGCCTCGGCACCGCCTACCGTGGTGGAGAGATGAACCAGGTCCTCAAGAGCAACGACCTCTGCTGGTGCGGCAGCGGGCGCAAGTTCAAGCGCTGCCACAAGGCGGCTACCGACCGGGTCCGCCCGGGGCGCGTCACGCCCATGCGACCGGTGCCGCCTGGTATCGCCCGGCCGCCGTACGCGGAGACGGGTGAGGTCGAGCGCCGGCCCGAGCCCCGGGTCAAGTCGCCCGAGGTCCTGGACCGCATGCGGGTGGCCGGCCGGGTGGCGGCCGAGATCCTGGCGGCGGTGGGGGCGGCGGTGCGCCCCGGCGTCACCACGGAAGAGCTCGACGCTCTGGCCCACGAGGAGTACCTGAGGCGGGGCGCCTACCCGAGCCCCCTCAACTACCACGGCTATCCCAAGTCGATCTGCACCTCTGTCAACGAGGTGATCTGCCACGGGATACCAGACGACCGGACGCTGGTCGACGGCGACATCGTGAACATCGACGTCACCGCCTATATCGACGGGGTCCACGGCGACACCAACGCCACGTTCCTGGTGGGCGAGGTCGACGAGGCGTCGCGGCGGCTGGTGCAGGTGACCCGCGAGTGCCTCGACCTCGGGATCGCCGCCGTCCGCCCCGGGCGGCCACTCTCCGACATCGGCCGGGCCATACAGGAGCACGCCGAAGCGCAGGGCTACGGGGTCGTGCGCTCGTTCATCGGCCACGGCATCGGCGAGCAGTTCCACACCGACCTGCACATCCTGCACTACTACGAGCCGCGGCTGACCACCGAGATGGAGCCGGGGATGACCTTCACCATCGAGCCCATGATCACCATCGGCGACTGGCGCCACCGGATGTGGGACGACGGCTGGACGGCGGTGACGGTCGACCTCAAGCGCACGGCCCAGTTCGAACACACCCTCGCCGTCACCGAGGACGGCGCCGAGATCCTCACCCTGGCGCCGTCGTCCTGACGCCCACCGGGCGGGCGCGACTCGCCTCCTACCGGCACCCCGGAGAGGCCAAGTCGACGGTTAGCTCGGGGCGCCCAGGCAGTGACTGTGTATCTTGGGGCACGACGTGTCCTCTTCGGACGTCTTGACGAACACAAGAGGTGTCCTGTGACCCAGCCGTTTGCTCCGACGAGAGCCCGCTGGTCCGCTCTGGTGATCGCGATGTTGGTGGCCGCGGTGCTGCCACGTAGCGCCGCGGCACAGCAGGCACCCGTCGGGTTGGGGACGGCCGACAACTTCGCCGTCCTGGCCGGACAAGGCATCACCAACACCGGGCCGACCACCGTCAACGGCGACCTGGGCACCTGGCCCAACCCGTCCATTACGGGGGCCGGCCTGACCGTGAACGGGAGCATCCACGCCGCCGACGCGGTGGCACGACAAGCCCAAGCGGACACCACCACCGCCTACGACGACGCCGCCAGCCGCACGCCTGTGTCCACCGTCGCCACGGAGCTGGGTGGCCAGACCTTGACCGCCGGGGCCTACAACTCGAGCAGCGGCAAGTTCGAGATCACGGGACCGCTCACCCTCGATGCCCAGGGCAACCCGGACGCCGTCTTCGTGTTCCAAGCCGCCTCCACCCTGACCACAGCGTCGGCCAGCACCGTGAACCTCGTCAACGGGGCCGCCGCCTGCAACGTCTTCTGGCAGGTCGGCAGCTCGGCCACGCTCGGGACGAACTCGACCTTCCGGGGGACGATCCTCGCGCTGGCGTCGATCACCGTCACGACTGGGGTGACGGTCGAAGGACGGGCCCTCGCCCGCAACGGCGCCGTCACCTTGGACACCGACACCATCACCCGGGCGACGTGCGCCCCCCCCAAGACCACGAGCACCACCATCTCCTCGTCGGCTAACCCCTCCGAGGCCGGGCAGCCGGTGACCTTCACGACCACTGTCACCGTTGCCGGGGGTGGCACTCCCACCGGGCGGGTCACCTTCCTCGACGACGGTACCCCGCTCGGGACGGTCGTCCTCAGCAACGGTCAGGCCACGTTCACAACCGCCGCCCTGGGCTCCGGTAGCCACACGATCACCGCCGTCTACACCGGTACCACCGGGTTCGACGACAGCGCCTCGCCGCCCCT
>JAHWJQ010000037.1 GCA_019348305.1 Actinomycetota bacterium | reverse complement strand
GCTGCCCTCCGCTCCGATGCTGGCGCTTGACCTCCGCTGCGGGCAGCCGCCGCCGCCCTAGACGGTGACGCTGTTCGACCACGAGCCGCAGGGCTCCCCGGACGTGCGCCCCGTGCGGTGCCGGGTGCGGATGACCGTTGCCTATGACGGGACGGGCTTCAGCGGGTTCGCGGCCCAACCCGCTGGCGTGCGGACGGTGGCGGGGGACCTCGCTGGCGTCGTCGAGAAGGTGGTGAAGCACCCGGTTCGCTTCGTGGTCGCCGGGCGCACCGACGCCGGGGTGCACGCCTGGGGCAATGTCGTGCACTTCGACTCCCCCCGGGGCCCGGGCGAGCTCGACCTGCCGGCGCTCCAGCGGGCAGTCAACAAGATGCTGCGGCCGAGCGTCGTCGTACGCGACGCGAAGGTGGCGCCGCCCGACTTCGATGCCCGCCATTCCGCAATCGCCCGGCGCTATCGCTACACGGTCTTGAACCGCGATGTCCCCGACCCTTTCCTGGTGCACACGAGCTGGCAGGTGGAACCACCACTCGATCTCCGGGCCATGCAGGCGGCGTGTGACCCGTTGCTCGGCGAGCACGACTTCTCCTCGTTCTGCCGCAAGCCACCAGACGTCTCCGGCTCGAACATCCGGCGTCTGCACGACGCCCGCTGGCGGGACCTCGGCGACGACACCCTGCGCTTCGAGGTCGAGGCGTCGTCGTTTTGCCAGCAGATGGTGCGCTCGCTCGTGGGGACACTCGTCGAGGTGGGCTTGGGCAAGAAGCGGGCGGGAGAGATGTCGTGGATCCTCAGGTCGCGCGACCGCTCCGCAGCCGGCCAGCCGGCGCCACCGCAGGGCTTGTGCCTGTGGGAGGTGCTGTACGGGTGAGCTGAGTGGCGACCCTGCCGGAGAAGACGCTCCGTTTTCTCCTGGTCCGCCGATGGGCATGGTCGATCCAATGGGGGATCGGAGCAGTGATCCGGGCGCCCGCCGGTGCTTCGCGATGCCCTATCTTCTGGCCGCCGGCGTCGCCGCCCTCTCGGTCGCCGGGTTCCTGGCCGTCTCCGCCGCCGAAGTTCCGGTTCTGGGCGATCCCTCTTCTGTGGTGGATCACCGCGGCGTAGCGGCGGCGGTCATCGGCGTCTGCCTGCTCGTCGCCGACGTCGTCCTACCGGTGCCCTCGAGCCTGGTCATGGTGGCCCACGGGGCCCTCTTCGGCACCGTCGGCGGCGCTCTGCTGTCGCTGACTGGTCGCATCGGCGCCGCTGCTGCCGGCGCGCTGATCGGTCGTGGTGCTCACCGCTGGGTGATCGACGATGACAACCAGGTGCGAGGCGCCGAGGCGCTACGGCGCTGGGGCCCGATCGCACTGGTCGTGAGCCGCCCGATACCAGTCCTGGCGGAATCGGTCGCCGTCGCCGCGGGAGCGGCCGGGATGCCGTGGCCGACCCTGTTGCTGGCAGCGACCCTCGGTGCCCTACCTGAGGCGGTTCTGTACGCCCTTGCCGGCGCTGTCGCTGCCAGCTTCAACAACGTCTCGCTCGTGTTCGCCTTCGTCACCGCAGTCTCTGTCGTCGCGTGGTTGCTGTGGGGACGACAGCGGGACGCGTCCGCATGAGTTCCTCGCAGGTCGCCGGCGACCTGTCGTTCCCGACCAGCGTCGCCATCTCCGACAGCGGCGAGGTGTACGTAGGTGAGTCGGGGCTGCCTTTCGCCGGCGCTACGCCCGGCGGCCGGGTATGGCACCTCGCCGGTGACGGCGAGCGCACGCTGGTCGCCAGCGGGCTCGCCCCGCCTCTCAACGGCCTTACGTGGCACGACGGTGCGCTCTTCGCCAGCGAGGGTGGCGCCGGCCGCATCAGCCGCATCACGCTCGACGGTGTCGTCTCGCCGGTGATCGAGGGGTTGCCAGGGCCAGGTGACTACCACGTCAACATGGTGGCCTTCGCTCCCGACGGAAAGCTCTACTTCAGCCAGGGGTCGATGACCAACCTCGCCATCGTCGGGCTCGACGCGCTCGAGCTCGGCTGGCTACGGCGGATCCCCGACGCCCATGACATCCCCGGCTACGACGTCGTGCTCGCGGGGACCAACGTCGAGACCGACGATCCGCGCACTCCCGGGCGGCGGGTCACGACGGGGGCGTTCAAGCCTTTCGGCACGCCGACGCTCGCGGGCGAGGCCGTGCCCGCCGGGCTCCCGTGCACGGCCGCGGTGATGAGGTGCAACGCGGACGGCACCCAGCTCGAGTTGGTCGCATGGGGGCTGCGCAACGCCTTCGGGCTGGCGTTCCTCGACGACGGCCGTCTGCTCGCCCTCGACCAGGGCGCCGACGAACGAGGCAGCAGGCCAATCGGCGGCGCCCCGGATCTGCTGTTCGAGGTGCAGGAGGGGAGCTGGTACGGGTGGCCCGACTACGTCGGCGGCCGACCGGTCACCGACGAGACATACCGCCCAGAGCGCGGCCCTGCGCCCACCTTCGTGCTCGCGGACCACGATGGGCTGCCGCCGCCGGCGGAACCCCTCGTTCGCTTTCCGCCCCACTGCTCGGCGACCAAGCTGTGCGTGCTCCCCGCCTCGGCGCCGTGGCCGGGGCAGCTCGTCGTGACCCTGTTCGGCGATGAGGCGCCTATGACGGCGCCGAGCGGCCGCGCCGGACGCAGCTTGGTGCGGGTGGACGCCTCCGACTGGTCGCTGCACCCGCTGGCGGCGCCCAGCCTCCACCGCCCGATCGACGTGGCCTGGCACCGCCGGGACGCGGTCCTCCTGGTTGTTGACTTCGGGCGGTTCGAGATGACGTCGCGAGGGGTGGTTGCCGAAGCCGGGAGCGGCAGCGTCCACCGCATCCCTTTGGAAGAGAGGTAACGCCATGCCAACCAGGAGCCGCCCCGCCCGCTGGGTCAAGGCGCCGATGGTTCCCGACGCACTTGGCTACGTGTGGGTCGCCGGACGGGGGATTCTCCAGCGCGTCAACGTCGCGCGCAAGGGCACCCGTCGCCCCGACCCGACCGACATCCTCCTGCCCGAGGGGTACGGCGCCGAGGTAGTGGCGTCCGGGTTCGACGAGCCCGTCCACTGCTTCTTCGCTCCCGACGGGAGGTGTTTCATCACCGAGGGCGGCTACCGCATCGATTCCCCGCCCCGCATCCTCCAACTCGACACGGCAACCGGTGACCGCCGCGTCGTCTTCGAGATCCCCGCTGACCGGTGGAACCAGGCCGGCTGCCTCACCGGCTGCGCCTGGCACGACGGCTACCTGTACTACCCCTACAACGACCACATCGGCCGGTTCCGCCCGGATGGGTCACCGGAGGAGGTCGTCATAGAAGAGATCGTCACGGGGCTTCCGAGCCGAGGCGACCACCAGGTGATGCCGCCCACCTTCGGACCGGACGGGGCTCTACTTCAGCACCGGCAGCGCCACGAACGCCGGCGTCGTGGGAGCCGACAACATCGCCTACGAGTGGCTGCGCAACCCCGCGTTGCAGAGCGTGTGCGATTTCCCGCGCGCGGAGTGAACTACGAGACGCAGGACGTCACCGGGTCGCTGCGGGACAAGGCTCGCACCGGGGCGTTCGTGCCGTTCGGCACTACCACCGAGCGGGGCCAGGTGACGGGTTCGGGTTCGACGGGGATGCATTTGTGGCGTGCTTCGGCGATGCGGCGCCGGTGACGACGCGGCGCATCACCCCCGCAGGCTTCAAGGTCGCCCGCGTCGACATGGCCGACGGACGGGTCGTTGATTTCGCCGTCAATCGCATTGCCGGCGGAGCGAGCGTACTGCCGCACGAGGGATTCGAGCGCCCTGTCGACTGCCGGTTCGGGCCCGACGGACACCTCTATGTCGTGTTCGGCCAACACCGGGAACCTGATTCGGGTCGGCGGCGCGGACCTCTGCCGAGGACCCCTCCAAGCTGTTGCCTCCGCCCGCCCCTTCGCCCGGGGGCCAAAGCCTCCACACCCCGAATGCCACCGCGACGCCCAGGACGCCACCGAAGAAGACGTCGCTCGGGTAGTGGCCCCGGCTGCGCACGATCGACCAGTGTGCTGCAGAGGTGGCGAGGGCCAGAGGGGGGAACAGCAGGGGCACCTCCTGGGCGACACCGAGGGCGAAGGCAAGGTCGGTGGCCGCGTGTCCTGACGGAAACGACGACGTGATGGGCCCCGGCCTCCCGCTCCCCGAGCCCGGTGGCCGGCTGCGGCGCACCACCGGCTTGACGAGGAGGTTGGCGACAATCGCCGTGACGCCGTAGCACACGCTCCCGCGCATGGCCGCCCGCCGGCCCCTCGTTCCGCCGGCGACCCCCAGCATGCCGGCGACACCGACCCACACCGGCGGCTGCTGGACGATGTCTCCCATCCTGCCGAACCAGGTCGAGCCCTTGTGGGCCCGTCGTGGCAACAGACGCACCAACCCGTCCTCTGCCACCCTCAGGCACCTGAGCCCGCGCTTCAGTCTCGTCATCGCCATATCAGCGGGCCGTCTTGCCATCTCTCAGCCGTTCCAGCGCCTGTGCCACTCGCCGGGCGCGGGTCTCGGTCCGTTTGGCCCCCGTGATCCACTCCACGTACTCCCGTTGGTGGCTGTAGGAGAGACGGCTGAACGCCTCACCCGCCGCGTCGTCCGCAGCGATCGCGGCCGTCAGGTCCTCGGGCACCTCCACCACCCGGGGCGCCTCGTCTCGCTCGATCGACACTCGCACGACGTCCCCGGCGGCAACACCGGCACCTGCGCGGTTCTGCCGGTTCAGCGGCAGGAGGAAGTTCCCACCCATCGGGGCCACCGTGCTGCGGTAGGTGTAGCCGTTGACGGTGACGCGCACTGCTACCCGCTTCTTCGGACCGAGCGCCTCGACGACTTCGGCCGGTACGTGCAAGAAGGTCGACGTCTTTCCGTGCGGCTCCACGCGTGCTTCGAACCGGTGCACCACGAGGCGGAGCCTAGGTGTGGTCGCTGATCGGATCGCTCTCGCGTCCCGGTCGGTCTCAGCCTCGCAGGTCGTGCCGTCAACCGTGGCGCTTGAGACCAGCGGGGAGACGTCGCTGGTGGTGCTCGGCGGACGGGTCAGCCACCGCCGTCGCCAAGCGGCGTGGCCCGGGTTCCTGGGCGCCACACCGGTAGGCCTGTTTACGATCGGACGCGGTCGGGAATCGGTTGGTCACGCAGGGAGACGACAGAGGAGAAGCGAATGACTGAGCTTGAGCGACTGTCCGCCGAGGACCTCGAGGCGCAGGGCGCCTCCGCGCTGCCCACCAAGGAGGTCATGTCGCTGCTCGACCTCAACGCCGACGTCGACCTCGCCCTCGACCTCGCGGCCCCGGTTGACCTCGCCGTCGCCGCCAACCTCAACGTCGCCGCGCCCATCGACGCGGCCGCCGCGGCGAACATCTTGTCGGTTGGCTCCGAGGCCCAGGCCTTGGCCGACCAGGGGGTGCTGATCAACCAGACGCAATCCGGCGAGGCGATCGCCAACGCCCCGCAGGACTCGACCATCGACCAGGGCAACGACACCATCGGCGAAACGGATGCGCCACCACCGGCCGAGACCAGCGACGGGTCGGTGACCACAGGGGACCTGACCGCCTCCGGCAATCTGCTCGACGTCGACCTGAACGTCGACGCCGATGTCGACGCGGCGGCCCCGATCGCCGGAGCGGTGGCCGCAAACGCCAACATTGCCGCTCCCATCGACGCCGCGGTGGCCGCCAACATCGCCTCCATCGACTCCGAGGCCACGGCCGTCGCGCAGCAGACCGCCATCATCAACCAGGACCTCGACGGAGTCACGGCGGACGCCACCGCCGACCAGAACTCCGAGATCACCCAGTAAGCCGTGTCCGTCCTCGACGCCCGAGCGCCGACGCGGGCGCCGGGGATGGAGCTGCTGGGCGAGTTCACCGGGTCGGGCTACAACGAGGCCCCGAGGCTGGTCCGGAGGGCCGACGGGCAGACCGTCCAGGTCACGCCGCTGCTCTACCAGCTCCTCGAGTCGCTCGACGGCGAGCGGAACCTCGAGGAGCTGGCCGACGAGCTCGGGCGACGGTGCGGCAAGGCGGTGGCGCCGGAGGACGTCCGCTACCTGCTCGAACAGAAGCTGGCGCCGCTGGGGCTGCTGTGCGAGCCAGACGGCTCGGCGCCCGCGGTCGAGAAGTCCACACCGCTGCTCGGGCTGAGATTCAAGGTCGTCGTCTCCGATCCCGCAATCACCCGCCGGATCACCAGGCCCTTTGCGTGGCTGTTCCGCAGGTGGATCGTGGTTCCGGTGCTGTTGGCCTTCGCGGTGACCTGTTGGTGGGTGTTGTGGAAGCAGGGGCTGGCGTCAGGCACCCGGCAGGCCTTCGAGTCGCCCGGCCTGCTGCTCGGCGTCTTCGCGCTCACCGTCCTGTCGGCGGGCTGGCACGAGTTCGGCCACGCCGCCGCCTGCCGGGCGGCCGGCGCCACCCCGGGGGCAATGGGCGCCGGCCTGTACCTCGTCTGGCCGGCCTTCTACACCGACGTCGACGACTCCTACCGCCTCAGTCGATGGCGGCGCCTCGTCGTAGACCTCGGCGGGCTGTACTTCAACGCGCTCGTCGCGGTGGCGGTGACCGGAGCTTGGTTGGCCACCCGCCGTGACGCGCTCCTGCTCGTCGTTGCCTCCCAGCTGCTGCTCATGCTCCGCCAGCTGACGCCGGTGATCCGGGCGGACGGCTACCACATCCTCGCCGACCTCACCGGTGTCCCCGACCTCTTCCAGCACATCAAGCCCACACTCGCCGGCCTGCTCCCGACGAACTGGGGCAAGCCGCAGCCGCTGCGCCCGTGGGCGCGCTGGGTCGTGCGCGCGTGGGTGCTGCTCGTGGTGCCGCTGCTGCTGTGGATGTTCGTGCTCGCGGTGCTGCTGCTGCCTCGGCTGGTGGCGACGGCGTGGGTGGGATTGCAGAAGCAGGGCAGCGCCTTCACCACCAACGGCCAGGACGGGGACCTGGTCGGCGTCTTGGCCTCTGTGCTGCAGATGGCCGCCCTCGTACTGCCGGTCGCGGCGGTGACCTACCAGGCGGTGCGCCTCGTCCGCAGGGGCGGCCGTTGGCTGCGGACCCGGACCGAGGGTAGACCGGTGGCCCGAACGGCCGTGGTGCTGGCCGGCGCCGGGCTGCTCGCGCTGCTCGCCTGGGCGTGGTGGCCCTCGGGGCAGTACCAGCCGGTGCGGGCAGACGAGCGCGGCACCCTGCGCGACGCCGTCAACGTCAGCGCCGTCAGAGGCACTGCCTCCAAGGGCACGGGCGCCAGCGGCACTGCCGTCCGTCCCATAGAGGGAGTCGAGCCCCGTACGGCCTACGCACTCGTCCCCCGCAGCGGCGAGGGGCCGACCCTGCTGCTCGTCCGGGAGGACGATGGCACGCTGCGCAACATCCTCACCGACGGCACCAGCCGTACCGGTCTCGCCTTCCCGTTCGAGCTGCCCGACGCCCCCGGTAAGGGCGACAACCAGGCGCTCGCGGTCAACACCCGCGACGGCACCGTGGTCTACGACATCGCCGTCGCCCTGGTTTGGGTGAAGGATGGCGAGGTCGCGGACAACCGAAACGAGGCGTATGCCCTCGCCTCCTGCACCTCGTGCACGACGGTGGCGATCGCCTTCCAGGTGGTGCTGGTCATCGGGCAGAGCGACGCCGTCACCCCGATCAACGCCGCTGTCGCCGCCAACGGCGGCTGCATCAAGTGCGTGACAACCGCGCTCGCCGTGCAGCTTGTCGTCACGCTGCGGGAGATGCCGAGTGAGGAGGTGCAAGAGCAGATCCGAGCCGCGCTCGCCCGCCTCGACGGCCTCGAGCACATGGACGACCCCTACGCCCAGGTGAAGACCGTCGAGAGCGAGATCCTCACCCTGCTCGTCGAGAACGGGCTCGTGCAGGACCAGGAGACGAGGACTTCCAAAGCGACCGCGACCACGACGACGAGCCCCTCTTCGAGTGGCAGTTCGACGACGACCACGACGGACAGCTCGCCCGGCTCGTCGATCGCGACGACTACGACTTCAACAGTGCGGACTTCGACGACCACAACGTCGGCCGACACCGACGAGAACACTTCAGCGTCGACCACGACCACCAAGGCGACAACGGCGACCACCGCGCCCTGATCGGCGGTGACGACGGAGGCCAAGGCCAGGGCGGCGCCCTGTCCTCGGCGTGGGGGCGCCGGCTGCCCTCCGCTTCCGATGCTGGCGCTTGAACTCCGCTGCGAGCAGACCGACCTCTCCTGAAGCGAGCGCGGTAGCCAATCAGGGCAACGGCTCCACCCGGAAGCCTGCTGCGGTCAGTGTGGAGACCACGTCGGAGCGGTGCTGCGGGTCGCGGGTCTCCAGCGTCACCAGGACCTCGACCTCGTGCAGGCCGAGGCGGAGGCCCGAACGGTGGTGCTCGACCTCGAGAACGTTGAGGCCCAGCCGGGCGACAGCGGTGGTGAGAGCAGCCAACGCGCCGGGATGGTCACCGAGCACGACGCGCAACAGCAGGTAGCGACCGGCGGCGGAGAGGCCGTGGTCGATCAACTTCATCAACAGGAGCGGGTCGACGTTGCCGCCGGAGAGAATCGCCAGTGCCGGGCCGCTCCCGGCGACGCGGCCGGCCAGAATGGCGGCCAGGCCCACCGCTCCCGCAGGCTCGACGACCGCCTTCGATCGCTCCACGAGCAGCAGGAGCGCCGTGCTGATCTCCTCCTCGCTCACGGACACGACATCGTCGACATAGGCCTTCACGTGGGCCAAGGTGAGATCCGAGACGCGCCGCACGGCGATGCCGTCGGCCATGGTGGCCTCGGTGTTCACCCTCACCGGGTGCCCGGCGGCCATGGCCGGCAGCATGGCGGCGGCGCCGGCCGCTTCGACGCCGACGACGCGGACGTTGCGGCGGGTGTGGGCCAACGCAGTGGCAACGCCGGCGATCAGCCCGCCGCCGCCAACCGGCACCAGGACCACCTCCAGCTCGCCCGCTTCCTCGGCGATCTCGAGACCGACGCTGCCCTGGCCGGCGATCACCAGGGGATCGTCGAACGGGGGCACGTAGGTGGCCCCCGTCGCCGCCGCGAAATCGAGCGCGGCCACGAAGCAGTCGTCGACGACCTCGCCCTCGAGGCGGACCTCGGCCCCATACCCCCTCGTTGCCTCCACCTTCGGTAGCGGCGCGTTGACAGGCATGAAGATCGTGGAGGGCCGCCCGGTGAGGCTGGCAGCCAGCGCCACGCCCTGCGCGTGGTTTCCGGCGGAGGCGGCCACCACCGCTTCGGCATCCGGCAGGCGGGAGATGAAGTTGAAGGCGCCTCGGATCTTGAACGACCCGGTGCGCTGCAGGTGCTCGGGCTTGAACAGCAGGGGCCGGCCCGCCATCCGCGACAGCGTGGTCGAGGTGTCCACTGGCGTCATCCGCACCACCGGTGCCAGCCGTTCGCGCGCGGCGCGGATTTCCGCCAGGGTGATCACTGGACAACGCTACCGGTGCCGGCGTTGGCGGAGGCAGGGGCCGCCCCCTACACTGGACCGGTTCCAGCCCGCAGCCAGCCGCCTAAGGATCCGCGTGCGCACCTTTTCTCCAAAACCCGCAGACATCGAGCGCGCCTGGCATGTCGTCGACGCCGACGGTCTCGTCCTCGGCCGCCTGAGCACTGAGGTGGCGCGAATCCTTCGCGGCAAGCACAAGCCGATCTTCGCCCCCCACGCCGACACGGGTGACTTCGTGATCATCGTCAACGCCGACAAGGTCGTGCTCACCGCGGGCAAGGCGGACAAGAAGATCGTGTACCGCCATTCCGGCTATCCCGGTGGGCTAAAGCAGCAGCGCTACAGCGACTTCCTGTCTGCCCGTCCCGAGGAAGCGGTGCGCAAGGCGGTGCGGGGCATGCTGCCCAAGAACACCCTCGGCCGCAACATGTTGAAGAAGCTCAAGGTCTACGGGGGACCTACCCACCCCCACGCCGCCCAGATGCCCCAGCCACTCGACTTGGCCGCCATCGCCAAGCGGGCGTCCTAAGAGGAGCCCCAGTTGCCGAAGCCGCTCATGCAGTCAACCGGTCGCCGCAAGCAGGCGGTGGCCCGGGTACGAATCCGTGAAGGGGCCGGCACGATCACGGTCAACCGGCGACCGATCGAGGACTACTTCCCCTCCGCCAGCCACCGGATGGTGGTCACCGAGCCGCTGCGGATGACGACCACCGAGAACTACGACATAGAGGCCACCATCGACGGGGGTGGCGTCGCCGGCCAGGCCGGCGCCCTCCGGCTGGGCATCGCGCGCGCTTTGGTCGAGCTCGACCCCGAGCTTCGGGCGTCGCTCAAGAAGGCCGGCTTCCTCACCCGAGACGCTCGCGAGAAGGAATCGAAGAAGTACGGCCTGAAGAAGGCCCGCAAGGCACCTCAGTACTCCAAGCGTTAGGCGGCCGCGGCGCCGTGTCGCTCAAGTTCGGGACCGACGGGGTCCGTGGCGTCGCCAACGCCGAGCTGACCCCGGAGCTGACGATGGGACTGGGGAGAGCGGCCTGTCGGGTGCTCGGGCGGGGCCCGTGGCTGGTGGGGCGCGACACGCGCATCTCCGGTCCTCTGTTGCACGCCGCTCTGGCCGCCGGCCTGGCCGCCGAAGGGGCGACCGTGATCGACCTCGGCGTCGCCCCCACTCCGGCTGTGGCGGCCACCTGCGCCGACCGCGGGCTGCCCGGAGCAGTGATCTCGGCCTCGCACAACCCGTTCCCCGACAACGGCATCAAGCTGTTCGCCGCCGGCGGCCGCAAATTGGCCGACGATGTCGAAGAACGTCTGGAATCGGCGCTCGCCGCAGGCCCTGGCGGCGACGTCCCCGTGGGGGCGGAGGTGGGCACCCTGATGACGGACGGATCGGCCATCGGTGCGTACGCCAACCGGCTGCTGGCCGCGCTCGAGGGGCGCACCCTCGCCGGCATAGCCGTCGTGATCGACTGCGCCAACGGGGCGGCCAGCTCGATCGCCGAGGAGGTCTTTCGGCGGGCCGGCGCCACCGTGTCGGTGCTGCACGCCGAACCGGACGGGACCAACATCAACGCCGGGTGTGGGTCCACCTACCCCGACAGCCTTCAGCAGGCGGTGCGGGAGCGGCCGGGCACCAGCCTCGGTCTGGCCTTCGACGGCGACGCCGATCGCGTCCTGGCGGTGGATGCAGACGGAGAGATCGTCGACGGCGACCAGATCCTGGCCCTGGCAGCCCTCGACCTCCGCCAGAGGGGGCGCCTGGCGGGCGACACCGTTGTCGTCACGGTCATGTCGAACCTGGGCTTCCGCCTGGGCATGGAAGCCGCCGGGATCCGGGTGGTCGAGACCCAGGTGGGCGATCGGTACGTGCTCGAGGCGCTCGCCGCCGGCGGCTACTCCCTGGGAGGCGAGCAGTCAGGTCACGTCATCTTCGCCGACCTGGCCACCACCGGGGACGGGATGCTCACCGGCCTGTTGCTGAGCGACCTGGTCCGCCGGCAGGGCCGCCCGCTGGCCGACCTGGCCGCGGCGGCCATGTCGCGGCTTCCTCAGGTGCTGCGCAATGTCCGGGTGGCCAGGCGTGATGGTCTGGCGACGGCGCCGGAGATCCGCGCCGAGGTGCAGGCGGTGGAAGCGGAGCTGGGGCACCGGGGGAGGGTGCTCCTGCGCCCGAGTGGCACCGAGCCCCTCGTCCGCGTGATGGCCGAGGCGCCCACCCAGGCCGCGGCCGAAGCAGCGGTACGTCGGATAGCGGCGGCCGTGACCGAGGCACTGGGGGCACCTGATGGCGCGCAGGCCCACGTTCGTTCGTCGGCCCGCCCGTAGACTTTCTTCGTTCCTCGTCTCCCGAGAGGTCACCAATGTGCGGAATCATCGCCGTGATGCTCCAGCGGAGCGACCGGCCAGTCCCGGAGCGGGCCGCTCTGGTGGCGGCGTTGGAGGCGGCGCGTTCGGGTCTGGGGCCGCCTGACGGGTCCCAACCCGGCCGGCTCATTGCCGAGGTGACCGCTGCCGCTGCTGCGGTGGCCGAGGTCGACGCGCGACTGCGGGGCGCGGCGGGGGTGCAGGCCCTGTTGGAACACGATGGGCTCACCCAGGACCTGGAGGCCTGCCTGCACGACATCAAGACGTGGCACGAGAACCTGGAGCGAGCCCTCGACGTCGGCCAAGTGGTGCCTGAGGGGCCTGACCTGGAGGAGCTCAACGCTGTCCTGCTCCGGCTCAAAGACGCCATCTGGGCCATCGAAAAGGACCGCTTGCGGACAGCGCGTGAGCTGGAGGGCATGATCGGTCGAGGCGCCGGACGGGCGGCGCTGACCGGGTACCTGGCGATCCAGCTGGCGCTCTCCGCCATCGACCGCCTGGAGGTCCGCGGCCGGGATTCGGCAGGCCTCCACGTCCTGGTGGACGGCCACGGGCTCGACCTGTCGTCCCCAGAGGTGGCGGCGGAGCTGGCGGCCAGGGCGGACCCCCTCTTCATCGACGGCAGCGTGCGGGCACCGGCGGGTCGGTTGAGTTTCGTCTACAAGGCAGCAGCCGAGATCGGTGAGCTGGGGGACAACACCGCCGCGCTGCGTCGCACCATCGTCGGCGACTCCCTGCTGCGCCGCGCCCTGGAGGCTGACAGTGCAGAGGTCACCGTGCTCGGCCACACCCGGTGGGCCAGCGTGGGCATCATCTCCGAACCCAACGCCCACCCGCTGAACTCCGAGGAAGCCCCCGACTCCGAGGAAGCGGGCCGAGCAGGTGGGTACCTGATCGCCGCGCTCAACGGCGACGTGGACAACTACGCCGACCTCAAGGCCCAGGAGGAACTGCGCATCGCACCGGAGATCACCACCGACGCCAAGGTCATCCCGATCCTGGTTGCCCGCCGTCTGGAGAAGCGGCTTGCGCTCGACGACGCCTTTCGGGAGACCGTTGCCAACTTCTCGGGCTCGGTGGCCATCGCCACGGCGTGTGCCGACGAGCCCGGCAAGCTCCTTCTGGCGCTGCGGGGCAGCGGCCAAGGGCTCTACGTCGGCGTGGCCGACGAGGGGTTCATCGTGGCCAGCGAGGTCTACGGCCTGGTGGAAGAGACGTCGCGGTACCTTCGCCTCGACGGGGAGGCGCTCAGTGGCCGCGATGGCAGGCCAGGGCAGATCGCGGTGATCGACCGCTCGCGCGCCGGCTCAGTCGAGGGCATCCGGCGGATGGCCTACGACGGGACCGAGCTCCCCCTCAGCCCGCAGGAGCTTGCCCGGGCCCAGATCACCACCCGCGACATCGACCGCGCCGGCGCGCCGCACTTCCTTTTGAAGGAGATCCAAGAGGCGCCGCAGTCCATCCGCAAGACGCTTCGGGGAAAGCTGGACGAGCATCGGGGCCTGCCCGCGGTCCGGCTGCCGGAGGGGACGTTGCCCGCTGCGCTGCTCGACCGGCTGGTGTCGGCGAGGCTGCGCCGGATCATCGTCACCGGCCAGGGAACCGCGGCAGTCGCCGGCCAGGCCGTGGCCGTGGCCCTCACCGATGCCTTCCGGGGCACCGAGATCGCGATGGAGGCGACCACTGCCTCGGAGCTGTCGGGCTTCGGGCTGAGTGACGACATGTCCGACACCCTCGTCATCGCCGTCAGCCAGTCGGGCACCTCCACCGACACCAACCGGACGGTCGATCTGGTGCGGGCCCGGGGGGCGGTGGTCGTGAGCATCGTCAACCGCCGCAACAGCGACCTGGTGGACAAGTCCGACGGCGTGCTCTATACGTCCGACGGCCGTGACGTGGAGATGGCGGTCCCGTCCACCAAGGCGTTCTACGCCCAGATCGCAGCCGGGGTGCTGCTGGCCTGGGGGCTGGCCCGAGCGGCCGGCGTGGGCGACCGTCACCGAGCCGGCGAGTTGCTCGACGCGCTCCGCCGGCTGCCCGCAGCCATGGACGAGGTGCTTGCCCGGCGTCCCCTGATCGCC
>JAHWJQ010000036.1 GCA_019348305.1 Actinomycetota bacterium | reverse complement strand
ACACGCCCCTATGCGTTCCCCAGAACACACACTCGCGGTTACGAGAACCAGTGGTCCCTACCCGGTTCCGCCCTCGTTGATGGTGGCGTCGTTGGAGAACTTGCCCGGTTGGCCGATCATCGACCGGTTGCCGACGAAGGCGCTGGCGGTCGACCCGGCCGTTGCGAAGTGCGACAGGTCGGCGTAGAGCTTGATCTCGTGGACACCGGAACCCATGTTCAGCCGCACCCAGTTGAAGGCGTTGGCCGACTTGGTCGCGAGGTAGTCGCGGCTGCGGTCGTAGCCGTCCTCGGGGTCCTCCGCGTCCTGCACCGTGCGGTTGAACACGCGGTTGCAGAAGGTGACCTTGTCGGTCTCGTCCCCGGGCGGCGGCGGTGGCTGGGGCGGGCGGCTCTGGCTGACGATCGGCAGATGTGGCCGTCGATCTCGATCCAGGCCCTGACGGTGCCCTCCGTCAGTGCCCTCTCTCCGGCCCCGGGCTGATGAGCTGAGGATGACGTTGTCGGTGACGATCGAGCACTCCATGCTCACCTGAAGGATCATGTCGGTCGGCTTGGAGTTGCGGACCGTCGCCGCTAGCAGCAGGACTTTTTCACCGGCGAGACGCGTTCCACCTTCGACGCCGCGGCGAACGGCTTGTCCGCCGGCAGGTGGGTGGTGGCCTGCACCGGCCCCACGACATTGACGAGCAGACCCGCCACGAGCATCCCTGTACCGAAGACGCTGGGTCGCCATTCGGTGTGTGCGCTTCAAATCGGACCGCTCTCCATTGGGGATGAAACCCCGGGAGGGGCCGAAGAGGAATCCGCAAAGTGAGCCGTCGTACCCGCCGGACCCCGCCCGCACTACGGAACAATCTACGCCAATAGTGCAGTCGGAAGGTGCGAGCGAACATTTCAGAACTAGAAACGAACATCTAGTGACGAGGCTGAGGTGACGGTAGCGCTGCATCGACGGTCGAGACCAGAGGGCTCCTGTGCGTGACGTCTACGCCTGCCGGCTCCCCCTGGTCGAAGACGGTGCTCGCGCGTTCGAGCGGGCCCTCGAGCTGGTGCGGGGTGAGGTCGCGCGCGGCGCGAGCCTCACTCGGGCATCCATCGAGGCGGCCGACGGATTGGCCGCCCCGGAGGCCGGAGTGGAACTTCGATGGCGGCTGCTCAGCGTCCCCGACGAGCAGGACCGCCTGTGGACCCTGCGGTGGCAGCGCCCGCACCCCGACGACAGCGACCTGGTGTGGCATCTCCATGTCGACGTCGCACTCGAGGCTGGGGCGGCGTGGGTGGGGGTGCGCCTGGCCCTGCGCCCGCTGGGCCACCGGGTGGTGCCACTCCAGTTCGACATCCGCCCGCCCGGTCTAGTAGGCGCGGTAGTGGACGGCGTAGAGGTGGCCGAGGACGGCTGGGCCCTCGCGAGAGAGCCGGCCTACGCCGAGGACGACGACGGTGTGCGAGCACTGGCCCAGCTCCTCCTCGACCCCGACCGGGTGCTGCCGGTAGTCATCATCACCCCGGCCGAGCGCTACGACGACCAACACGACGTGTACCGCGACGAGCCGCTGGTCAACGCCGACGCCGTTGCCGAGTCGCTGGTGGGGCTGGCCCACGTGGTCGTCATCGACACCACTGCGCTCACCTACCGCCTCACCGACTATGTCGGCAGGGAGCTGTCGGTCTTCGGCGGTGCCCTTCGCCTCTACTGGCCCGAGGTGGCGGCCGGCGACTTACCGCCGGTGCACCCGCTCTGGCTCCCCGACCGGCTAGCGGAGTCCCGCAACCAGCCGATCGAGAAGGTCCTGTTGCGCCGGGTGGCATCGACGGCCACCTACCGGGTGAGCGCGGCGGCCCTCGATGCTCGCCTCCGCAGGGCCGTCGAGCGCCACGGCAGAGCCGAGATCACTGAGCTGTTCAACCGAGCCAAGGACGCCAGCCTCGCCCCCGAGTGGCAGGAGGAGCTGGAGCGCGCCTGGGCGCGGATCGAGGGTTTGGAAGCCGAGAACGCCGAGTTGGCCCGCCAGTTGGCCATCGCCCACGACAACCTCAGCGCCATGAGCCGTCATATGCCCATAGCGGTGGCCGAAGAGGAGGCCGAGGACGTCGGGTCGGAGGCCGGAGCGCCGGGGACCGTGGCCGAGGCCGTGGAATGGGCGAAGGCCGAGTGCGACAACCTGATCTTTCTGGAGGACGCAGTCGACTCCGCCCGCCGGGCCGCCTACCGCCACCCGGCCCGCGTGTACAAGGCACTGTTGGTGATGGACACCGTGGCCGGCCGGTGGAGCCGCGGGCAGCTCCCCGCCGGCTTCCGTCACGCCTTCGCCGAGCACGGCTTGGACTTCGCGGCCAATGTCTCGCCCACCGCCCTGGGCAAGTACGCCCATGAGTACCAGCGCACCTACGAGGGGCGCACGATCAACATGGGCCCTCACCTCGGCCTCGGGCGGGGCACCGCCGGGGGCTGTCGCATCTACTTTCAGCTGGACGAGGACAAGCACCTGTTCGTCGTCGGCCACGTCGGGAACCACCTGAGCGACAGCACGACCGGGTAGTGGTGTGACGCCAAGCCCCATTCTGGGGATGTCTTCGAACGCTGAGGGTGCGCGGACATCCCCAGAACGGTCCACGCCCCGCCGGGGTACGTCGCGCCCGACCGCAAGGCGGTGCTCGTCGAGTGCCGCCAGCTCCTCGCCGCCCGCCGCGACGACCTCCCCGCTCCCGAACGCCACGTCGTCGAGACGCTACCGTGAACAGCGTGACGGCTACCGTTGCCGCCGAGTCCGCTGGGCGGGGCGAGTTCGCCAGCTTCGATGTCCCCGCCTGGGCGTGGGTGGCGTTGGTGTCGGTCATCGCCGTGCTGCTGTTGGTGGACCTCCTTCTCGTCCATCGCACCCCTCACGTCATCTCCTTCAAGGAGGCTGCGATCGAGAGCGCGGTGTGGGTCGCGCTCGGGCTCGGCTTCATCGTCGTCATGCTCGTCTGGCAGGGCGCACCCGCGGCCGGCGAGTACTTCGCCGGCTACCTGATCGAGAAGAGCCTGTCCGTCGACAACGTCTTCGTCTGGGCGGTGTTGTTTTCGTACTTCGCGGTTCCGCCGCAGTACCAGTTCCGCGTCCTCTTCTGGGGCGTGTTCGGCGCCTTGGTGCTGCGGGCGTTCTTCATCTTCGCCGGCGTCGCCCTGCTCGAGGCCTTTGACTGGATCCTCTACGTCTTCGGTGCGTTCCTGCTCCTCACGGCGCTCAAGATCGCCCGCCACTCGGGCAGCGAGGTGCACCCAGAGAAGAACCCTGTCCTCAAGCTGGTCCGCCGGGTGGTCCCCACGACCAACCACTACGACGGCCAGAAGCTGTTCACCCGGGAAGCCGGACGGCGCGTCGCCACGCCGCTGTTCACCGTCCTCGTCCTTGTCGAGGCGACCGACGTCGTGTTCGCCGTCGACTCCGTTCCCGCCATCTTGGCCGTCAGCCGGGAGCCGTTCATCGTGTTCGCGTCGAACGCCTTCGCCATCCTCGGGCTGCGGTCGCTCTACTTCCTGCTCGCCGGCATGGCAGGGAAGTTCCGTTACCTCAACGTCGGGCTCGGCGTCATCCTCGGCTTCGTCGGGCTCAAGATGATGCTCGTCGAGGTCTTCCACGTCCCCGTCTGGCTCTCGCTGCTGGTGATCTCCACGATCCTCGCCATCTCGATCTGGGCGTCCGTGCGCGCGGACCGACGCCAACACGGAACAGGACCGGACCACGAGGCTCCGCACCCGGATGAACCGCACCCCTCCGCTGAGCCGGAGGTGGCCGACCCCTCGACGGCGCCCACCGACGCGCTCGAGCCATTCCTCGACCGGGACCGGGCGCGCGACCGGGGCCCGCGGCCCGGATAGTCCTCGCCAGCGCTACTTCACGGAGCCGGCGAGGACTCCTTGCACGAAGTAGCGCTGGAACGCGCCCGCCGGCATGAGCGCTGCGGCGGCGTGGACGGCGTCGTCGGAGATGCGCCGAGGCGGGATCCCGATCGTCCCTCACTTACCATCCTGCTGTCACCGCAGGGTAACGGCACCGTCACCCTAGGGAGACCAGCGGCTCTGCTCGCCTTGAAGCGAGGACAAGAGAGGGTCTCCCTGCACGAGCCGCGCCTAGTCTCGTCGGGTGCTGGGACTGCCCGACACCATCCGCGCCTGCCTGTTCGACCTCGACGGGGTACTCACCCGCACGGCTCTCGTGCACGCCGCGGCGTGGAAGGAGATGTTCGACGGCTTCTTGCGCGAACGAGCGGCGCGCACGGGCGAGCCCTTCGTCGAGTTCGACCCTCTGCAGGACTACCGCGCGTACGTCGACGGCATGCCACGCGCGGATGGCGTGCGCACCTTCCTCGCCTCGAGAGGCATCGTCCTGCCCGAAGGCGAGCCGGAGGACGCACCGGGAGCGGAGACCGTCAATGGGCTCGGGAACCGCAAGAACGAGCTCGTGCTGGAGCGGATAGTGACCTCTGGCGTAGAGGTGTACGAGGGCTCGGTGCGGTACCTCCACGCCGCGCGTGAGGCTGGCCTGGCGCGGGCCGTCGTCTCGGCGAGCGCCAACACCGTGGCCGTCCTGCAGTCAGTTGGGCTGGAGGATCTGTTCGACGTCCGCGTCGACGGCGTGGTGGCCCTCGAGCGCGGCCTGCGGGGGAAGCCGGCGCCGGACACCTTCCTCCTGGCCGCCGAGCAGCTCGGCGTGGAGCCCCCGGCCGCCGCGGTGTTCGAGGATGCGCTGGCCGGAGTCGAGGCCGGCAAGGCTGGTGGGTTCGGATTCGTGGTCGGCGTCGACCGCACCGGCCATGCCGAGGAGTTGCGCGATCGTGGGGCCGACGTGGTGGTGAGCGATCTGGCCGAGCTGCTGGAGCACAGGTGATCGTCTGGCCCGGGACGCACGACGACACGTGGTGCGTGCGCGAGCAGGGGCTCGATCTCGACGCGCTACCGGTATCGGAATCGATCTTCGCCCTTTCCAACGGCCACCTCGGGCTACGCGGCAACCTGGACGAGGGTGAGCCGTTCGGCGTTCCCGGTACGTACCTCAACGGCCTGTACGAGCTGCGTCCACTTCCCTATGCGGAGGCGGGGTACGGCTACCCCGAGTCGGGCCAGTCGGTGATCAACGTGACGAACGGGAAGCTGCTCCGGCTGCTCGTGGACGACGAGCCCTTCGACGTCCGCTACGGACGGCTGCACGCGCACGAGCGGGTGCTCGACCTGCGCGCGGGGACGCTGCGTCGCGAGGTGCACTGGGAGTCACCGGCCGGGCAGGAGGCCCGCATCCGCTCGGTCCGCCTCGTGTCGTTCACGCAGCGCGCCGTCGCCGCCATCAGCTACGAGGTGGAGGCGGTGGGCGGCCAAGCCCGCGTCGTGGTCCAGTCGGAGCTCGTTGCCAACGAGCCGCAGCCGCAGCCCCAGCGTGACCCACGAGCCGCCGCGGTCCTCGAGTCACCGCTCGTCTCCGAGAGCCACGGCTGCCGGCGGGCGACGGCGGTCGAGCTCGTCCACCGGGCGGCCAGCAGCGGGTTGCGCGTAGCGGCCGCCATGGACCACCTGGTCGACGGTCCAGACGGGACCGACATGAGCGCCGAGTGCGAGCCGGACATCGGACGCGTGACGGTGACGACGGTGCTGGAGCCGGGCGAGCGGTTGCGGATCGTGAAGCTGGTGGCCTACGGGTGGTCGAGCCTGCGGTCGAGACAGGCCCTTCGTGACCAGGTGGTGGCGGCCCTGACGGCGGCGCGGCACACGGGATGGGACCGGCTGGTGGCCGAGCAGCGGGAGTACCTCGGCGACTTCTGGGACCGCGCCGACATCGAGGTCGAAGGAGACCCGGAGATCGAGCAGGCGGCGCGGTTCGGGCTGTTCCAGGTGCTGCAGGCCGGCGCACGGGCCGAGGGGCGGGCCATCCCGGCCAAGGGCCTGACGGGGACCGGGTACGAAGGGCACGCCTTCTGGGACACAGAGATGTTCGTGCTCCCAGCGCTCATGTACACGTTCCCGGACGCAGCCGCCGACGCCCTCCGGTGGCGCCACTCCACCCTGCCCACCGCCTGCCAGCGCGCCCGCTTGCTGGGCTTGGCAGGCGCCGCCTTCCCGTGGCGCACCATCGCCGGCGAGGAATGCTCGGGGTACTGGCCGGCGGGCACGGCGGCCTTCCACGTGAACGCCGACATTGCAGACGCTGTCCTGCGGTACGTCGACGCCACCGGTGACGTCGATTTCGAGCGCGAGGTCGGCACTGAACTGCTCGTCGAGACGGCCAGGCTCTGGTGCTCCCTCGGCCATCACGACCGTCGCGGCCAGTTTCGCATTCCTGGGGTGACCGGCCCCGACGAATACAGCGCTCTCGGCGACGACAACGTCTACACCAACCTGATGGCGCAACAGAACCTGCGCGCCGCGGCCGAGGCAGTGGACCGCCATCCCGACCGGGCTGCGGCGCTGGGCGTCGACGGAGACGAGGTGGCGGCCTGGCGGCGCGCCGCGGCCGCGGTGTTCGTCCCCTACGACGAGGATCTCGGCGTGCACCCCCAGGCCGACGGCTTCACCTCCTACGACCGTTGGGACTTCGGCGCCACGCGGCCAGAGCAGTACCCGCTCTTCCTGCACTTCCCCTACTTCGAGCTGTATCGCAAGCAGGTGGTGAAGCAGGCTGACCTGGTGCTGGCCATGCACGTGCGGGGCGACGCGTTCTCAGACGACCAGAAGGCGCGCAACTTCGCGTACTACGAGCCCCTCACGGTCCGCGACTCGTCGCTGTCGGCGACCACCCAGGCGGTCATGGCCGCCGAGACGGGCCACATGGAGGTGGCCTACGACTACCTGAAGGAATCCATCCTCGTGGACCTCCACGACCTTCACGAGAACACCCGCAACGGGCTCCACCTCGCGGCGCTGGCCGGCGGGTGGTCGGCCCTGGTGGCCGGCTTCGGGGGATTTCGGGCCCGTGACGGCGCCCTCACCTTCGCGCCCCGGCTCCCGCCCGCCATCGCCCGTCTGCGCTTCCGGCTGCGGTACCGGGGCCGGTCCCTAGAGGTGACGGCCACCGGCGACGAGGCGACGTACGCGCTGCGGTCGGGCGATGCGCTCGACCTCACCCATCACGGCAAGCCGCTGCTCGTCACCCCCGGCGAAGCCGTCACCCAGCCGATCCCGCCCATGGTCTCACCGCCTCGCCCCGCCCACCCTCCGTCGCGGCCGCCGGCCGGGCGTCTCCACACCGCCGACGAGTGAGCAAGGGAGAGGACGGCCGTCGCGGTTCGACGGAGCCGTAACCACCAGCGCCTCACGAGCCAGGGCACCGGCGTGTCAGTTGCGCTCCTCGCGTACTCTACCGTTGCGTAACGGTAGACTGGGACGGTGACCAAGGAGCCGAGGGCGACGGCTCGGGACATGCACCAGATCGGCGAGGTGGCCGAGGCGGTGGGGTTGTCCCTACGCACGATCCGCTACTACGAGGAGGTCGGCCTCGTGCCGCCGTCGGGACGCACGGCCGGGGGGTTCCGGCTCTACACCGACGACGACATCGAACAGCTGCGCCTGGTCAAGCACATGAAGCCACTCGATCTCACCCTCGACGAGATGCGCGAACTGCTGCACGTGCGCGACCGGCTGGCGGCGGGCGCCGCGGACGACGGCGAGCGGGGCGAGCTGCTCGACCGGCTGGGCGTGTACGCAGCGGCGGCCGAGAGCCGCTGCGAGAAGCTGCGAGAGCAGCTGCAGTCGGCGGAGGCCATGGCCACGATGCTGCGCCGGGAGGCATCGCGACGCCGGCGCCCGTCGGGCTCGCGACGATGACGCCCGGGGCGCCGCCCGTCGACGGGTTGAAGGAGGAAGTGGCCCGTCGGCGCACCTTCGCCATCATCAGCCACCCCGACGCGGGGAAGACGACGCTGACCGAGAAGTTCCTCCTGTACGCCGGCGCGGTGGCCGAGGCCGGGGCCGTCAAGGTCCGGGCGGGGCGCCGGCGGGTGACGTCGGACTGGATGGCCATGGAGCAGCAGCGGGGCATCTCCATCACCTCGACGGTGCTGCAGTTCACCTACCGGGGCCATGTGGTCAACCTGCTCGACACGCCTGGGCACCGCGACTTCTCGGAGGACACCTACCGGGTGCTCGCGGCCGCCGACGCCGCGGTCATGGTGCTCGACGTCGCCAAGGGCATCGAGGCCCAGACCCGCAAGCTCTTCGAGGTGTGCCGCGCCCGCAACCTCCCGATCCTGACGTTCCTCAACAAGTACGACCGACCTGGGCGCGACCCCCTGGGGCTGCTCGACGAGATCGAGGCCCAGATCGGCCTGCGCGCCACGCCGGTGACCTGGCCAGTCGGGATCCCGGGTGACTTCCGCGGGGTAATCGACCGGCGCACCGGTGAGTTCGTGCGCTTCGCTCGTACCGCCCGGGGCGCCACCGCCGCGCCGGAAGAGCTCGTCGACGCTGGGCGCGCTGCCCAGGACGAGGGAGCGGCGTGGGACCACGCCATGGAGGAGCGGGCGCTGCTCGACGAGGTCGGCGCCGACCTGGACGTCAAGTTGTTCCTGGCTGGCGAGGCGAGCCCGCTGTTCGTCGGATCTGCCCTCACCAACTTCGGCGTGCGCCACCTCCTCGACGCCCTCGTCGACCTGGCGCCCCCGCCCGGGCCTCGAGACGACGCCGGCGGCGACCCCCGCCCCCTCGACGCGCCTTTCTCCGGGTTCGTGTTCAAGGTCCAGGGCAACATGGACCCGGCCCACCGCGACCACGTGGCGTTCGTGCGCGTCTGTTCGGGGCGCTTCGAGCGCGGCATGACCGTCACTCACGCCGCCACGGGCCGGCCGTTCTCCACCAAGTACGCGGCGTCGGTGTTCGGCGCCGGTCGCGACACCATCGACGAGGCCTACCCGGGCGACGTGGTGGGCCTGGTGAACGCGAGCGACCTGCGCATCGGCGACACCCTCTACCAGGCCGAACCGGTCGCCTACCCGATCATCCCCACCTTCGCCCCCGAGCTGTTCGCACGGGTTCGAGCCCGCGACACCACCCGCTACAAGCAGTTCCGGCGGGGGCTCGAGCAGATGGAGCAGGAAGGCGTCATCCAGGTCCTCCGGGACCCCGACGGCGACCCCATCCCGGTGCTCGCCGCCGTCGGCCAGATGCAGTTCGAGGTCTTCGCCCACCGTCTCCACCACGAGTTCGGAGCCGCCGTCGAGCTGTCACCCACGCCCCACAAGCTCGCCCGCCGCACGGATGCCACCACCGCCGAACGATTGCGCACCGTCGCCGGCGTGACCGTCCTGGTCCGGCGCGACGGCATCCCGCTCGCCCTCTTCGAGAGCCCCTACTGGCTCCAGCGCGTCGAGGGCGACCACCCCGACTGGTGCCTCGACCCTATCGTCGCCGAGGTCCCCGGGCCATGAGCGACCAGCCCTCAACGGTGGCCGTCCCATCCGCTGTGAGGAGAACGGGGCCGCCCGCATGAACCCCGCGGATTGCCGGCGGGCGATCGAGGTCACGGTGGGAGCGGGCGCCGAGGTGCGCTGACACTGGACTGGTCGTCGGGGCAGCGGCGGTTCCGTCCACCACGGGAGGATGACGTCCTTCTTGCCCCCACGTGATCGAGATGCTGCCAACGCCGCTCCCGGCGAGGCGGACGGCCCTTGACAGATGCTCGAGGTCGGCCGGAATGCTCCAAGCGCTTGCGGATCCTGAGAGCTCTTCTCACCAGCTGCGTCGCCGCGTTGTGCGCCGGAGCTGCAACGGTTATTGTTCTCATTCCGCGAGATGCGCCATCTCGCGTCCCACGGGGGCTCATGACACGCCTGCTGTTTGTTCTCGGTCTCGTTGCCTCGGTGGCAGCTGGATGTGGAGGCGGTGACCGGTCCGCCGACTCTGCCGAGGACGGCCGGGTGTCGGCCGTCGCCGCTGTTTACCCGCTCGCCTGGCTGGCCGAGCGCATCGCTCCCGACGCCAAAGTCTCACTGCTCACCGCCGGCGGAGCGGAGGCGCACGATCTCGACCTCACGCCCCGGCAACGGTCCGCCATCGAAGGAAGCGATGTCGTTCTCTACGTCGGCGACATCGGCTACCAGCCGCAGGTCGAGGAGGCGGTGAAGTCGGCGTCAGGGGAGGCGGTGTCGCTCTCGGGCGTCGCTGGAGACCGTGTCCTACGAGCGACCGAGGACGCACACGCCGAGGAGGACACTGGCGAGCACGGGGAGGAGGCGGTCGACGCGCACATATGGTTCGACGCCGAGATCATGGCCGACGCCGCCCAGCGTGTCGGTGCCGCCTTCGCCGCCGCCGACCCGGGCGCCGCGGTGACCTATCGGGAGAACGCCGCCAAGGTCCGCGAAGAGTTGATGGCCCTGCGAGGAGAGTTGAAAGACCTGCTCGCGGGACCGTGCCGTTTCGACGAGGTGGTCGTGAGCCACCAGGCCTACGGCTACCTGCTACGGCCCTTCGGTCACACCCAGCACGGTGTGACCGGGCTCAATCCCGAAGCGGGCGCCTCGAGCTCCGACCTGGGGGAGCTGGTAGCGGAGATCAAGGCACGAGGGATCCGCCACGTCCTCACCGAGCCGGTGGAGGGGCGAAAGGACGCCGAGGCGGTGGCGAAGGAGGCGGGGGTCCAGCTGCTCGAGGTGTCCCCGCTCGACGCCGTCACCGAGGCCGAGGCTGGCACGGGGTTCCCTGAACTGGTGCGCCAGCAGGCCCGCCACTTCGCGATCGCGCTCGGCTGTCCGTGACCGCCTCGTCAACCGTGCCTGCGCATCCTCCGGTGCTGGAGCTCGAGGGAGTCGCGTTCGGCTACAGCGCGTCGACCGTGCTGCGAGAGGTGTCGCTTTCCGTTCACGAGGGTGAGTTCGTCGCCGTCGTGGGTCCCAACGGCTCCGGCAAGACCACGCTCCTGCGCCTGAGCCTGGGCCTGCTGCAGCCCGACCGCGGCGCCGTCCGCCTCTTCGGTGTGGCGACGCGGTCGTTTCGCGATTGGTGGAGGCTCGGCTACGTCCCCCAGCGCGCCGTCGCGTCGTCGGCGCTGCCCCTCAGCGTGGAGGAGGTGGTGCGGACGGGCCTGGCCGGCCGGGAGCGAGCCCGGCGGCGGGGGAAGGCCACGACGGAGCGCCTGGAGCACGTGATGGACCTGATGGGGCTCACCGCCGTCAGGCGCCAGCGCGTGTCGGAGGTCTCCGGTGGACAGCAGCAGCGGGCCCTGATCGCCCGCGCTCTGGTGACCGCTCCCCGACTGCTGGTACTCGACGAGCCGACGACCGGGGTGGACGCCGCGGCCAGGGCCGTTCTGCGGGAGTCGCTCGAACACCTGCTGCGGGTCGAAGGCGTCGGTGTGGTCTACGTGAGCCATGATCCGGCAGCGTTCGCCGGACTGGCGGACCGGGTGCTCGAGGTGGAAGACGGCCAGCTCGTCGACGTCGGCGGGTCGGTGTTGCCCTCCGAGAGGCGCCAGGCCGCAAGCGCGACGTGAACCCGTTCGAGTTCGCGTTCATGCAGAAGGCCTTCGTCGCCTGCACCCTGACGGCGGCGGTCGCCCCCCTTGTCGGCAGCTTCATCGTCCAGCGTGGGCAGTCCCTCGTGGGAGACGGCATGGGGCATGTCGCGTTCGCCGGGGTGGGCCTCGCCTTTCTGGTGGGCGCGGAGCCGCTCCTCGGCGCGCTGGCGTGCAGCGTCCTTGCGGGCTTGCTCCTCGTCCGCATGGCGCGAGCTGGGCTCGCTGGCGACCTGGCCATCGCTTTGATCTTCTACGGGGGGATCGCCTTCGGCTACCTCTTCTCCTCACGGGCCGGCGCCGGCCAGACGCGCCTGGTCGGCGTGCTGTTCGGGAGCCCCCTCAATCTCAGCTGGGGTCGTGTGTGGGTCATCGGCGGCCTGGCCGCCGCCGTGGTGGCCCTCACCGCCGTCCTCTACCCCCGGCTCGTGGCCCTAGCCTTCAACGAAGAGGCGGCGCGGGTGTCAGGAGTGCGCACCGACCGCATCGTTCTGGCGCTGACGCTCATGGTCGCCCTCGTCGTCGTGGCGGGCATGTCGTCGATCGGCCTCTTGCTCATCGCTGCGATGATGGTGGTCCCCGTGGCCGCCGCCGCCCAATTGGCCTCCAGCTACCGGGGCACGCTCCTCACCGCGTCCGCCGTCGGGTCCTTCAGCGCCGTGGCCGGCCTGCTGGTGGCGCACTATTTCGACTACAGCCCCGGCTCCGCCATCGTCCTCACTGCCATCGCGGCCTACCTGGTGGCGAGCGGCGTGAGCGCCGGCCGGCGGCGAGTGCGCCCGCGCGACGCCGTGTCGCCGCCCCGTCGTTGACGGCCCGCGACCCACCACCGTTGCGGCTACTACGAGACGCCCAAGAACCGACCGGCGACAGGAGCGACGGCCCCGCCCGCGGAGACAAGGCGACGACTTATGCAGGAATACGCATGCTATTATGCGATGGTGCCGCAGAACCGACCGGGATCCACGACGGCTGCACGAGCTGTCGACCCGCCGGCCACCACGGCGAGCCTGGAAGCGGCAGCGGAGTTGCTCCGGGCTCTGGCCAACCCCCACCGACTCGCCATCGTGCACGAGCTCGGTGCCCACACCCGTTGTGTCCACGAGTTGGTGGACGCCCTGGGGGTCTCACAACCGCTCGTCTCCCAGCACCTCCGGGTGCTCCGCTCGACCCATCTGGTGCGGGCCGAGCGCCGAGGCCGGGAGATCGCCTACTCCCTGGGCGACGAGCACGTCGCCCACATCGTCCACGACGCCATCGTCCACGCTGCTGAGTTGCGCCCAGCCCGCGACCTGCCCACCACGGAGGAACCATGACCATGACCCATACGACCCACGCAGAGCATGACCACGCTCACGGGTCGACCTGCGGCCACGCTGCCGTCGACCACGGTGACCACACCGACTACCTCCACGACGGGCACGCCCACCGGGAACACGACGACCACTGGGACGAGTGTGACAACGTTGTTCACACGACCCACGACGACCACGAGCACGTGCACGGCTCGGGTTGCGGCCACGACGAGGTGACCCACGGTGATCACGTCGACTACGCCCACGACGGTCACCGCCACGCCGCCCACGACGGTCATTGGGACGAGCACTGAGCCTGAGCCCCGGCCCCGCGGCAAGCGATGACAGCCGCGGGCCGGACCAAGAGAACGGCCGCCTGCACGAGACGGCGGCGGCGCGGCTCGCCGCTCTCGATCAGCGCTACACCGCCAGCCGGCGAGTGCTGGTCGAAACGATGCAGGAAGCCGCTCGCCCGCTGACGATCGCGGAGATCGTGCGCCGGACCAACCGGATCCCCCAGAGCTCGGCCTACCGGAACCTCACGGTGCTGTGCGCGGCGGGGATCGCCACCCGCCTCCCCGGGGCGGACGATCAGGGTCGCTTCGAGCTGGCCGAGGATCTCGCCGGTCACCACCATCACCTGGTCTGCGTCTCCTGCGGAGCGGTGGCGGACCTGGGCGCGGCCCCGCGCCTCGAACGGGCCCTGCGTGAGGCGGCGCGGCATGCGGCGGCAGACACCGGGTTCGAGGTGACCGGACACCGCCTCGACTTCGACGGACGCTGCCGACGCTGCCGCGAGACCGGGTGAGGAGGTCCGAGCTTGGAACGCCTTTCGGGCCCGTCGCTGGCGGCAGTACCAGTCGCGTAACGGTCGGCTGTTCCTGCTGTCCAGCCCATCACGGCAAGGAGATGGGCATGTCCGACCAATCGTCCAAGGAACAAGCCCCCGCCGTCTCCGAACTGTCCTCGAACAGACAGGGTCGCCCTCCAGGAGCCATTTCGGGCGAGGGGAGCGGCCCTTCGCGGGTAGGGCAGAGTTAGGCGGCCAGATGATGCGAGGGAGGTTGCATGCGCTGCGGTGACTGCAACGTTGAGAGCGAGACCAGCAAGCTCTCCTGGTGCCGCAAGGGACTTTGGCGACTGACCGTCGATGGAGCACGTCTACTGCGTCC
>JAHWJQ010000035.1 GCA_019348305.1 Actinomycetota bacterium | reverse complement strand
CTTACGCGGCCCGAACCTGCACGCCATCCTGTCCAGGATCGCGGCCCGCTCGGCGCCATGGGGTGCCGACGACGACCGCACCGCCGACCAGCGCCGTTTCGACGCGTTCCAGGACCTTCTGCTCGGCCGGGACGACGCCCTGCCGTTCGGGCAGGAGGGCCGCGGTTCCGGTTGTGGCTGCCGGGCGGGCGAGCCGGTGCCGTGCGGCAGCGAGCTGGTGGTGCACGTCCCGCTCGGCGGGGCGCTGGGCACCACCGACGAGCTCGCCGATCTGGTCGGGGGGCCCGCTGGAACCCGACCTGCTGCAGGAGCTGCTGCACGCCGCGCCACGCCTGCGACCGGTGTGGGTCGACGAGCAGGGAGTCCCGGTCGCGGTCGGCGACCGGGTGCTGCGCCCGGCCCGCGACGCTGCGCTGGACGTGCGGGCGTGGCTGCTGCGCCTGCTCGACCTGCCGCCACCGGCGAACCAGCCTCCGCGACACCGCCTGGACCACTCGGGCAGGGACCACCCGGCCGGGGCGCCTGCACCCGGGGGCGGGCCGTGGTGACGGGAGCGGCCGGCCGAGGAGACGTGGGGGCGGGGGCGCGGGCAGCGGGAGCGGCCGTGGTCGGGGGCGGGGCCGTAGCGGTCGTCGGCGTCGAGCTCCCGCCGGAACCGCCCTGCAAGCGCATGAAGACCTCGGTCACCCACATGCGCCCCTTCGTGTCGGTGACGACGCCCACCCCGACGAACGTGAAAGCCGGGTCCAGGATCTTGGAGCGGTGGGAGGAGCTGGCCATGAAGGCGGCATGAACCTCGTCGACCGTCGGGCCCACGCCCACGTTCTCGGCCAGCTTCTCCCAGTCCTGGGTGATCTCAGAGGTGAGGTTGGGGTTGTGGGACAGGCTCTGCGCCTCGGCCATCCTGGCCGACCACCGTCGGGCGACAGCGGTGAGTTCGGCGTCCGCCCGCAGCACGCCCAGCCCCTTGTCGGCGCGGGCGTTATTGGCACGATCGATGAAGCCGGCCTCGGCGCCGGCATCGGCTGTCGCCGCGCCGGGCAGCAAGCCGCCGACCAGGCCGGCGAACACGGCCACGGCCACCACGACCCGCCGGAGCCGGCGGTGCACGGAGGTCATGAGGCGTCCAGGGCGCGGAGGAGCTGCAGCACGAGGATCAGCCGGGCGGGCGGAAGGGGCACCGCCCGCGGCGTCGGCGAGACCGCCGGCCCACGAGCGGGCGCGGCCGCCGCAGGAGTTGCGACTCTGGGCGACGGACGCAGCTGCATGAACTGGTGCGCCGTGAACAGGGCGCCGCCCCGGCCCACGACGACTCCCACTCCCACGTGGCGGTACCGGGGGTCCACCAGGTTGCGGTAGTGCGTGGGGCTGGCGACGAAGGCGGCGTGCAGCTCCCCCACCGTCGTGCCCACGCCGACGTTCTCGCCGAGCTTCTGCCAGTCCGCCTGCACCACCTTGTCGAGGTTGGGGTTGTGCGAGATCCGGTCGACCTTGGCCATCGCTGCCGCCCACGATCGGGCCACGGTTGTCAGCTCCGCGTGGATCGCCAGATGGGGCAGCCCCTTGGCCCCCCGCAGGCCGTTGATCCTGGCCACGAACTCGAGCTCCGCTTCGGCGGGCGACGGTGCGGCCTGGGCCGAGACGGGGAGGGCTGGCGCGACGAAGACTCCGACCACGATGGCGAGGAGCACGAGGGCCGAACGGCGCACCTGGGTGGCATCGACCGCGGGGCCACAACGGTTGAGGGCAGCCCCGCCCGAGCCGGGTCAAATCCCCCGGAAAGGGGGCAACCGGAGACGATTGCGACGGCAACTTGCAGAAACGGACGCCGGCCAGCGAGCGTACGAATCGTGAACCTGGCGACGATCATCGAGGGGCACCCGGATGACGCGGTGGCCTTCGTGAGCCGCGGCGTGCCCACCACCTACGGGCAGCTGCGGGGGCAGGTGGCCGAGCTTCGGGGGGGGCTGGCGGGTGCCGGGGTGAGGCCGGGCGACCGGGTGGCCATCGTGTCGGCCAACAACTGGCTGTTCGTCGTGAGCTACCTGGCCGTGCTCGGCGCCGGCGCCGTCGCCGTGCCCCTCAACCCCACGAGCCCCTCGACCGAGTTGCAGGGTGAGCTGTCCTCGGTGGGGGCCCGGCTGGCGATCGTCGGCCCGAGTGCCGCCGCGGCCATCGTCGGGGTCGCTCCCGGGGCCACTGCGGTCGAGCACGTGATCGTGCCCGAGGGGGTGGACCTGCCCGGGGCCATGCCCCTCGAGCAGCTGCTCGGCGGCGAGGCGGTGCCGGTGGTCGAGCGAGCCGACGACGACCTGGCGGTGCTGATCTTCACCGCCGGCACCAGCGGAGCGCCCAGGGCTGCCATGTTGAGCCATGGCAACCTGCGGTCGAACCTCGAGCAGATGCAGCGCCATCCGGGCAGCGCTCTGAGCCCCGACGACGTCTGCCTCGGCGTCCTGCCGATGTTCCACATCTTCGGGTTGAACGTGCTGCTCGGCCTCAGCCTCCACGCCGGCGCCTCGGTGGTGCTCATCGAGCGCTTCGACCCGGTGTCTGCCCTCGAGTCGATCCGCGACCACGGCATCACCGTCGTCGCCGGTGCGCCGCCGATGTTCCAGGCGTGGGCCGCGCTGCCAGGGGCGGACCCCGCGGCCATGGCCACGGTGCGTCTGGCCGTTTCCGGAGCGGCTCCTCTGCCCCCCGAGGTCGCCGCCGCTTTCGAGGCTCGGTTCCAACGCCCCCTCTTCCAGGGCTACGGCCTCACCGAGGCCTCCCCCACCGTGAGCTCGTCGGTCATCGGCGGGGTCGCCAAACGGGGCTCCATCGGCCTGCCGCTGCCGGGCGTGGAGGTGCGGGTGGTGGACGAAGACGGTGAGGACGCACTCGTCGGGGATGCGGGAGAGATCTGGGTGCGCGGCCCCAACGTCTTCGCCGGCTACTGGCAGGACCGGGCCGCGTCCGCCGCGGCGCTGGGCGAGGACGGCTGGCTGCACACCGGCGACGTCGCCGTGGCCGACGATGACGGCTATCTCTACATCGTCGATCGCGCCAAAGACCTCATCCTCGTCTCAGGGTTCAACGTCTATCCGGCCGAGGTGGAAGAGGCGCTCCTCGACCATCCTGGCATCGCCGAGGTGGCGGTGGTGGGGGTCGCCCACCCCCAAAGCGGTGAGACGGTCAAGGCCTTCGTGGTGGCGGCCGAGGGCCATCACCTCGAGGAGGACCAGGTGATCGACTTCTGCGCCGCCCGCTTGGCCCGCTACAAGTGCCCGACCAAGGTCGCGTTCATCTCCGAGCTGCCGCACGGGCTGGGCGGGAAGTTGTTGCGTCGGGCTCTTCAGACCTAGCGGCCAGAGCACGCGGCGAGGGCGCCGCGCCGTGGGCGGCCGGCGGCGCTCCCGCGGTGGCCAACAGGAAGCCGGCGAAGATCACGGTGATGCCGGCCACCAGGGTCACGGCGAAGGCATCCATCTCCCCCAGCACCGAGTTGAGGAGCCCGCTGGCGGACAGGACGAGGGTGCCGAGGGCGATCAGGGCATTGGCCGCCACGAGCCGCCCCCGGCGGTGCCGCCAGGCGCTCCAAACGGCGCCGGCGAAGATCGTCAGGGCCCCGAGCCCCGAGGCCACGGCAGCCAGGATGCGGGGCGCCGGCCCGAAGACCTGTGACCCCCGTACCAGTTCGTCGCGAGGGATGGGCCCGGTGAGGGGGGAGAACAGCACGACGCCGGCGGCGAAGGCGCACCCCAGGCTCACCACGGCTGCGACCCGGTCACCACGACGCTCCCCGGCGAGCAGATAGACCGTTCCCAGGGCCAGGAAGGGCACGTTCACGATGGCCCCGAACAGGTAGAAGATCCGAAACGTGAGCGGGCCCCACCCGAGGGAGGCGCCGGCGGCCAGGGCGAAAGCGGCGATGCTGAAGAACGCGAGCGCGACCGACCAGGCCAGTTCGTGGCGGCGCCGGCGGGCCAGCCACCGCTCCCACGTGCACAGGGCGAAGGCAGCGGCCACGAGGGCGGCGGCGGCGGCGAGGGCGGTGTGCAGCATCGGGCCCATCGTGGCCCGCCATGGCCGCAAACCCCAACCGGGGCCCTTTGTGAAACGCCGCACGAGGCCGTACGATCGCCACGCGATGTTGACCAGGAGCCGCCGTGCGTGATCAGGACCGGCGCCGCATCCCCGAGGCCACGGTGGCCCGCCTACCCCTGTACCTGCGCAGCCTCGTAGAGGTGGCCGAGGCCAAGGTGCCGACCATCTCTTCGGAACGCCTGGCCGAGCTGGCCGGCGTCAATGCCGCGAAGGTCCGCAAGGACCTGTCCTACCTCGGGTCCTACGGCACCCGCGGCGTGGGCTACGAGGTGGAGTACCTGCTCTATGAGATCAGCAGGGAGCTCGGCCTCACCCAGGACTGGCCGGTCGTCATCATCGGCATCGGCAACCTTGGCCACGCCCTGGCCAACTACCGGGGCTTCACCGCCCGCGGGTTCCGCGTCGCCGCCCTCCTCGACGCCGATGCCACCAAGGTGGGCGAGCGGGTTGCCGGCCTGAGCGTGCGCTCCCTGGACGAGCTGCCCCAATTGGTGGCGGAGCACCACGTGGCCATCGGCATCATCGCCACCCCCGCCCCCGCCGCCCAGGACGTGGCTGACCGGCTGGTCGCCGCCGGCGTCAAGTCGATCCTCAACTTCGCCCCAGCGGTGCTGAGCGTCCCTGAAGGTGTCTCGCTGCGCAAGGTCGACCTGTCGATCGAGCTGCAGATCCTCACCTTCTACCACCAGCGCGGGGACGAGGCCTCCGCGCCGGCGCCAGTGGCCTGAGGTGCCCGTCCCCGGCCCCCAGTACCCGGTCAACCTGTGCCTGGCCGGGCGCCCGGTGCTGGTGGTGGGTGGCGGGCGCATCGCAGGCCGCAAGGTCGAGGGCCTGCGCGAGGCCGGTGCCCGCGTCCACGTGGTGGCGCCCGAGGTGGACGAGGCCATCCGGGCGATGGGCGAGGGCGTTTCGTGGGAAGAGCGCCGCTACCGCCGGGGCGAGGCAGGTGGCTTCCGCCTGGTGATCACGGCCACCGGGGACCCCACCGTCGACCAGGAGGTCTACGACGACGCCGAGGCCGCGGGCGTCTGGATAAACAGCGCCGACGACCCCGACCGCTGCTCGTTCACCCTTCCGGCGGTGGTCCGGCGGGGGCCGCTGACGGTCACGGTTTCCACCGGCGGGCACAGCCCGGCCCTGGCCTCTTGGCTACGGGGCAAGTTCGAGGGCGAGCTGGGCCCCGAGTACGAGGTCCTCCTGCAGCTGCTGGCCGAGGCACGCGCCGCGGTGCAGGCAGAAGGCCGCGCCACCGAGGGCCTGGATTGGCAGAAGGCCCTGGATTCGGACATGCTCGCGTTGATTCGAGGAGGCCGCATCCCCGAAGCAAGGAAGCACCTGTTGACGTGTCTGTCGTCGTCGTAGGGCTCAATCACCGCACCGTCCCCCTCGATGTCCTCGAGCGGATGACCGTCGACGCGGCGCGCCTGCCCAAGGCGCTGCACGAGCTGGGCGGCCGCGCCAATCTGGCCGAGGCCGTGGTGCTGTCCACGTGCAACCGCACGGAGATCTATGCGGTGGCCGAGCGGTACCACGGAGCGATCGCCGACATCCGCGCCTTCCTCACCGACCTGTCGGGTCTCGACCTCGAGCACTTCGTCGACCACGTGTACGACTACCACGGCGACCGGGCCGTCGCCCACCTGTTCAAGGTGGCGTCCGGGCTCGACTCGGCGGTGGTGGGCGAGAGCGAGATCCTGGGGCAGGTACGTACCGCCTGGGAGCGCGCCGAGGCCGAGGGCGCCGCTGGGCCCGAGCTCGGTCGGCTGTTCGTGTCGGCCCTCGGCGTGGGACGGCGGGTGCGGGTCGAGACGAACATCGGGCGCGGCACGACCTCTGTCTCCCAGGCCGCCGTGGCCATGGCCACCGAGCGGCTCGGCTCCTTGCACGGACGTCGCATCCTCGTGCTGGGCGCCGGCGAGACCGGCGCCGGCATGGCGGTGGCCCTCGCCGCCACTCCCGGCCTGGGCGAGATCCTGGTCGCCAACCGCACCCGTCCCCGTGCCGTCGCCCTTGCCGCCCGCACCGGCGGGCGGGTGGTGGAGTTCGGCGAGCTCGGTGCCGCCCTCGAGACGGTCGACGTGATGCTCACCTCGACCGGTGCCAGCCACGCCGTGGTCGACGCCGACGACGTGGAGGCGGTGATGTCGGCGCGCAACGGTCGCCCCCTGCTCATCGTCGACGTCGCCGTGCCTCGCGACGTCGACGGCGCAGCAGCCGACCTGCCCGGCGTGACGCTGCTCGACATGGACGACCTGCGGACCTTCGCCGAGTCCGGCGTGGCCGAGCGACGGCGGGAGATCGCCCGGGTGCAGGAGATCGTGGAGGACGAGGTGCTCCGCTACTTCGAGGCGATCTCGGTGCGCGAGGTCGCTCCGCTGGTCGCGTCGCTGCGGGAGAGGGCCGAATCGCTGCGGGAGGCGGAGGTCCAACGCTTCGCAGCCCGCCTCGGCGGTCTCGACCCCCGCGAAAAGGCCGCGGTGGAGGCATTGACGCGGGGGATCGTGAACAAGTTGCTGCACGAGCCGACCGTGCGCCTCAAGGACGCGGCGGGGTCGCCCCGGGCCGACCGGCTGGCCGACGCGCTGCGGACTCTGTTCGGTCTGTAGTTCGTTCCCGCCGTGCGTCTCCGCGCCGCCACCCGCGGCAGCGCTCTGGCCCGCTGGCAGACCGGCCACGTGGCCGCGCTCCTCCGCCAAGTCCACGGGCCCGACCTCGAGGTCGAGGTCGTCGTCGTGCAGACGGAGGGAGACCGCCGTGGCGACGTCCCCATCGAGGCGCTCGGAGGCCGGGGGGTCTTCGTCAAAGAGGTCCAGGCGGCGGTGCTCGAAGGTCACGCCGACATCGCCGTGCATTCGGCCAAGGACCTGCCGGCGGCGCCGGCCCTCCAGCCCCAGGGCCTGGTGCTGGCCTGCGTGCCCGAGCGGGGGGACCCCCGCGACGCGCTGGTCGCCGGCCACCCAGCGGCCGTTCCCGCCAGTGGCAGCTCCAGTGCCGTCGACGCCCTGCCGTTGGCCGCGGTGGTCGCCACCGGCTCGGTGCGCCGCCGGGCCCAGCTCGCCAACCTGCGCCCCGACCTGTGCTTTAGCGGCCTGCGGGGCAACATCGAGACCCGCCTGGCTCGCGCCCGCGGTTACGACGCCGTCGTCATCGCCGCCGCCGCCCTCGACCGGCTCGGACGGATCGACGCCGCGGCCACCGTCGTCGACCCCGCGCTGTTGCTGCCCCAGGTGGGCCAGGGAGCACTCGCTGTCGAGTGCCGCGCCGACGACGACGAGGTGCGGGCCGCACTGCGGGCCGTGGAGCACGCCGCCAGCCGACTGGCCGTCGACGCCGAACGGGCCTTCCTCGCGCACCTCGGCGGCGGTTGCGACCTTCCGGTGGGGGCGCTGGCCACCCTCGACGCCGGCGGCCAGGTCCACCTCGAGGGACTCCTCGCCAGCTACGACGGCCGCATCGTCCTGCGCCGGTCGATCACCGGCCCCGACCCCGCCGCCCTGGGCGCCCGCCTGGCCGCCGAGCTCCTCGACGGCGCCGGCGGCCGCGCCCTGCTCGCCTGAGCCCACCCCCCGGCCCGACCCACCATCGACGCCTCGGTCCTTTCGGCGACCAAACCTGGCCACAGGACGCCCAGCCGCAGCCACAACGGCCCAATCGAGTTTTTGAGGCGAACGATTTTGAGGCCGGCGATGTCTTGGGGGCCGGGCCGGCGGGACGCCAGACTGGGCCCGTGACCGTCTACCTCGTCGGCGCCGGCCCCGGTGACGCGGGACTGCTGACCCTGCGGGGCGCCGAAGTGCTGCGGCGGGCCGACGTGGTGGTCTACGACCGGCTCTCGGTGGCCGCCCTTCTCGACCTGGCGCCGCCCACCGCGCAGCGCATCAGCGTGGGCAAGACCCCGCGGGGGCCGAGCACGCCCCAGCACGAGATCAACGCACTGTTGGTCGACCACGGCCGCGCCGGGCGCGAGGTGGTGCGGCTGAAGGGGGGCGATCCCTTCGTCTTCGCCCGGGGCGGAGAGGAGGCGGCCGCCCTGGCCGCCGCCGGAGTGGCCCACGAAATCGTCCCCGGCGTCACCTCGGCCGTCGCCGCCCCCGCCTACGCCGGCGTGCCGCTCACCCACCGCGGCCTGTCCACCTCCTTCACCGTCGTCACCGGCCACGAGGACCCGTGGGCGGCCACCGAGACCGACTGGGAGGCGGTGGCCCGCGTCGGGGGGACGACGGTGGTGCTGATGGGCGTGGCCACCCGGGGCGACATCGCCCGCCGCCTCATGGATGCCGGCCGGCCCGCCGACACTCCCGTGGTGGCGGTGCAGTGGGGGACCACGCCCAGGCAACGGACGGTGCGCACCACCCTCGCCGGCTTGGGCGCCGCCCCGCTCGAGGCCCCGGCCACCATCGTCATCGGCGCCGTGGCCGGGCTCGACCTGGCGTGGTTCGAGCGGCGTCCGCTGTTCGGCCGGCGAGTGGTGGTGACCCGGGCGCGCGAACAGGCTTCGGAGCTGCGGTCGCGGCTCGAGGAGTTGGGGGCCGAGGTGGTGGAGATCCCGACCATCGCCATCCGGCCCGCCGAGGTCGACCTGGCCAGCCACGTGCCGGGGGCCGATTGGGTGGTGTTGACGTCGGCCAATGCCGTCGCCCAGCTGTGCAGCCAGCTGCGCGACGCCAGGTCGCTGGCCACCGCCAAGGTTGCAGCGGTGGGGCCGGGCACCGCCGAGGCGCTACGGGTCTTCGGCGTGCGCGCTGATCTGGTGCCGGAGCGGACCGTGGCCGAGGGCCTGGTCGAGGTCTTCCCGCAGGGTCCGGGGCGGGTCTTCCTGCCCCAGGCCGCCGGCGCCCGCCCGGTGGTGGCCGAGGGCCTGGCGGCCAAGGGCTGGGAGGTCGACGCCGTCACGGCCTACTCGGCGGTGGGCGTGGGCGTGACCGAGGCGCAACGGGCTGCCGCCCGCGGCGCCGACGCCATCGCGTTCACCGCGTCGTCCACCGTCACCAACTACCTGGGCGCCGCCGGCCCGGATGACGTCCCCCCCGTCGTCGTCTGCATCGGGCCGGTGACTGCGGAGACTGCCGCCCGGCACGGCCTCGAGGTGAGCGCCGTTGCCGAGCCCCACACCCTCGAAGGTCTCGTCGCCGCGCTGCAGACGGTGTTGGCCCCCTGAAGGTGAAAGGCCCGGAAATGCGGGAACCGGCCTAGGGCTGAGACCGTCCAACCTGCCATGATCAGCACGAGCAGGCGGAGGACGGCGGCGGCGGCACTGGCGGTGCTGGCCCTTGCCGCAGGGTGCACGCGGTCCGGCGGGACGGGAGGGAACGGTGACCCGCAGTCGCCCAAGCTGCGGCTGGTGAGTGCCCTCACGCCCTTCTCCGGGTGCGAGGAGCTCCAGGACTACCTGCGCAGCGAGGGCGCTCGCCTCGTGGGCCCGTACGGGCTGGGCGGGGGCCGCTACGGCCACGGCGGGCCCGTGCCCCTGGCGGCCCAGGAAGCGGCCGGAACGGCCCGTCAGGTGGCCGCCTCGGACACCGCGGGCGAGGCGGCGGCCCCCCAGGCCGGCACCGACTACTCCGCCACCAACGTGCAGGAGGCAGGCGTCGACGAGCCCGACCTGGTCAAGACCGACGGCCGGCGCCTGGTGACCTTCACCCAAGGTGAGTTGCAGCTGGTCGACCTGAGCGGGGACAACCCGCGGCGCACCGCCACCCTCGGCATCGGCGAGCGTCACGATTCGGCTGACCTGTTCCTGGTCGGCGACCGGGTGCTGGTCCTCCACGCCGCCAACATGGCCGGTCCTGGTCGCCCCGAGCCGGCGGTCGGCACCGCCGACAGTGCAGTTGCCAGCCCCATCGGCCCGGGCGGCCCCGGCGGCTCCGCCCGGGTGCGGGTCACGGTGGTCGACATCTCCGAGCTGGCCGTACCCAAGGTGGTGTCGGAGCTCCAGCTCGACGGGAGCCTGGTGGCGGCCCGGATGGTCGACGGAGTGGCTCGGTTGGTGCTGCGTTCGCACTCGCCCCGCCTCAACTTCACCTATCCCTCGGGCACCGACGACAGCGTCAAGAAGGCCGAGGAGGCGAACCGCAAGCTGGTGGAGTCGAGCACCGTGGAGGACTGGCTCCCCACCTACTCCTACGCCGAGCCCGGCCACCCTGCCGCCTCGGCATCAGGTCGCCTCGGCGACTGCCGGGAAGTGGTGCGACCCAGCGACTTCAGCGGGCTGGGGATGGTCTCGGTGGTCACCGTCGACGCCGCCGACCCTCGGCCTGGCCCGGCCGCCACCGTGGTCGGGGCCGCAGACCTCGTCTACGCGAGTGCCCAGAACCTGTACGTGACCAGCACCCGCTGGCCCGACGTGCCCACGTCGAGCGGCCCCGGGCGGCCGTCCGGCAGCACCACCTCCGCCCCGCCCTCCACCAGTGAGATCCACAAGTTCGACATCTCCGACAAGGTCCGCACCCGCTACGTGGCCTCCGGGGGCGTGCCCGGCCAGCTTCTCAACCAGTTCTCGATGTCCGAGCACGAGGGTGACCTCCGGGTGGCCACGACGATCGACGGGATCAGCCGGGGTCAAGACGAAGAGGGCGCCTCGGAGAGCCAGCTCAGCGTCCTGCGCCAGAAGGAATCGCAATTGGCCGTGGTTGGTTCGGTCGGCGGCCTGGGCAAGGGGGAGCGCATCTATGCCGTGCGCTTCCTGGGCGACCGGGGGTACGTCGTGACCTTCCGCCAGACCGACCCGCTCTACGTGATCGACCTGGCCGACCCCGAGCGGCCGGCAGTGCGGGGTGAGCTCAAGATCCCCGGCTACTCCGCCTACCTCCACCCCGTGGGCGAGCACCGGCTGGTCGGGGTCGGCCAGGAGGCGACCGAGCAGGGGCGGCCGGTGGGCACGCAGGTCTCGCTGTTCGACGTCTCCGACCCCGCCTCCCCCAAGCGTCTCGCCCAGGCGGTGCTGCCCCAGGCCCACTCCGAAGCGGAGTTCGACCACCACGCCTTCCTCTATTGGCCCCGCACGGGGTTGACCCTGCTCCCGATCCAGTCCTACGGAGCTCCCGTCGACGAGGGCGGGGTCGGGGGCGTCCCAGCGCCGAGGTTCCACCAGCAGTTCGTCGGCGCGGTGGGCTTCTCGGTGCGAGATGGCGAGGTCACCGAGATCGGCCGGGTGCGCCACCGCAACGGGGTGCCCATCCGCCGCTCCTTGGTGGTGGGCGACGTGGTGCTCACGGTGTCCGACGGCGGCCTCTTGGCCAGCGAACTGCAATCGCTGACCGACCGGTCCTGGTTGGCGTTCTGACGAACCCCTCATGGGCTCGGTGCGGGCGTGGCCGCCGTAGGCTGCCGGCGTGGCTTTCCCCCAGCGCCGGCTCCGCCGGCTCCGCCGCACCCCGGCGCTGCGCCGGCTCGTGGCCGAGGCGCGGCTCTCGGTGGACGACCTCGTGGCGCCGCTTTTCGTGCGTGAGGGCATCGACGAGCCCCAGCCGGTAACGTCGCTTCCCGGGGTGGTGCAGCACACCCGCGAGTCACTGGTCAAAGAAGCTCGGGTGCTCGCCTACCTGGACGTGCCGGCCATCATCCTGTTCGGCATCCCCGCCAGCAAGGACCCCAAGGGGAGCCAGGCCTGGGACCCCGACGGCATCGTGCAGCTCGCCCTCAAGGATCTCCGCGACGAGCTGGGCCATGACCTGGTGGTGATGGCCGACCTGTGCCTCGACGAGTACACCGACCATGGTCACTGCGGCGTTCTGTCGGCCTCCGGTGCGGTCGACAACGACGCGACCCTCGAGCTGTACGCGATGGTGGCCGTGGCCCAAGCCGAGGCCGGCGCCTCGGTCGTCGCCCCCAGCGGGATGATGGACGGCCAGGTCGCCGCCATCCGCGCCGCCCTCGACGGCGCCGGCCACTCCTCCACCGCCGTCCTCGCCTACGCCGCCAAGTTCGCGTCTGCCCTCTATGGCCCCTTCCGCGACGCGGTGCAGGTGGAGCTTCCGATGGGCGACGACCGCAAGGACTACCAGCAGGACCCTGCCAACCGCCGCGAGGCGTTGGCCGAGGTACGGGCTGACGTCGAGGAGGGTGCCGACATGGTGATGGTGAAGCCCGCCCTTTCCTACCTCGACGTGATCTCCGACGTGCGGGCCGCGGTGGACGTCCCCGTGGCCGCGTACCACGTGAGCGGGGAGTACTCGATGCTCAAGGCGGCGGCGGAGAAGGGCTGGATAGACGGAGAGGCGGTGGCCCTCGAGCACATGGTGGCGATCAAGCGGGCGGGGGCCGACTTCATCCTCACCTACCTCGCCCGCGAGATGGCCGAGTCGTTCCACGCCCATGCCTGACAGCACCAACAGTGCCCTGTTCAAGCGGGCGCTCGAAGTGATCCCCGGAGGCGTCAGCTCCCCGGTGCGGGCGTTCAAGTCCGTGGGCGGCACCCCCTACTTCGTGTCGCGGGCCGAAGGGGCCTACGTGTGGGACGTCGAGGGCCGCCGCTACCTCGACTACGTCCAGTCCTACGGCGCTTCGATCCTCGGCCACGCCCATCCCCAGGTTGTCGATGCCATACGGCAGGCCGCCGGCGACGGCACCACCTTCGGCGCCCCGACCGAGCGTGAGGTCCTCCTCGCCGAGGCCATCTGTGACCGCGTCGGCGCCGGCTGCGACCTCGTCCGCTTCGTCTCCAGCGGCACCGAGGCGGCCATGAGCGCGGTACGGGTCGCACGCGGGTTCACCGGTCGCAACCGGGTGGTGATGTTCGAGGGCTGCTACCACGGCCACAGCGACGCCCTCCTGGCCGCCGGCGGCAGCGGCATGGCGACCCTCGGGTTGCCGGCCTCAGCGGGGGTGCCCACCTCGGCGGTGGCCGAGACGGTCGTCGTCCCCTACAACACCGTGCCCGACATCGGCGACGACGTGGCCTGCGTCATCGTCGAGCCCATCGCCGCCAACATGGGGCTGGTCGCGCCGGCGCCGGGGTTCCTTCAGGGACTGCGAGATGCCTGCGACCGCGCCGGCGCACTGTTGATCTTCGACGAGGTCATCACCGGGTTCCGTCTCTCCCGCGCCGGCGCCGCCGGGTTCACCGGCGTGGGCCCGGACCTGTGGACCTTCGGCAAGGTCATCGGCGGCGGGTTGCCCCTGGGTGCCTTCGCCGGCCGGCGGGAGGTGATGGAGACGTTGGCCCCGCAGGGCCCGGTGTACCAGGCCGGGACGCTGTCGGGTAACCCCGTTGCCACTGCGGCCGGCCTGGCGGTGCTCGGCCTGCTCGACGACGCCGCCTACAGCATGCTCGCCGGGCGGGCGGCGGAGTTGGGAGCGATGCTCGCCGCCGTTCTCAACGAGGTCACGCCGGCCCAGGTGCCGGTGGTGGGCACGCTGGTCGGGGTGTTCTTCGGCGAGGACCTCGTCACCGACTACGCCGGCTCCCGCGCGTCGGCGACCACGGGGTGGTACGCCCGGTTCTTCCAGGCGATGCTCGAGCGGGGGGTGGCCCTGGCGCCGGGAGCCTATGAGGTGCTGTTCCCGAGCCTGGCCCACACCTGGGACGACATCGAGCGCACGGTCGACCTCGCCCGCGCCGCCATCGCCGTGGCCTGACCCAACCCCAGCCGCTCCGTTTCAGGACCCAGAACGCCGGCTCCGGGGCTCGGGGCCGGGGCTCAGCGCTCGGGGGTCACCCGGGCGATGGCGGCGAGGGCCCGGTAGGCAGCCTCGGCGGGGCCCAGTTCGTTGGGCCGCAACAGGTTGGCCATGATCCGCAGCACCCACTCCATGAGCGTGCGCGAGTGCATGCCTGTCGACACGAGCGCCCGCATCAGCTCGGGCCGCCCGATGATCTTCACGAAGGCGCGGGCCACCTTGTAGTAGAGCCCGTAGGTCGCCTGCAGCTGGCTGTCGTAGGTCTGCAGCAACAGGTCGTTGCCGGTGACCA
>JAHWJQ010000034.1 GCA_019348305.1 Actinomycetota bacterium | reverse complement strand
CTTGGCTTGGCCGGCCCGGACGCGAAGACGGGCAGGCGTTGGAAAGCAACGCCCGCCCGCTGGCGGTCATCCGACCCGGCGCACCTCGTGCAACTGTGGCCGGGTGGGGGCCGGGGCCCCGCTTCCCCTTCTCGTTTGTGCGCTTAGGCTACCAGCGTGAGCACGATCTGGACACCCGGCGGCGAGAGACCCGTCCCGCGGCCCGAACCGCAGGCGGCTGCGCCGCCGTCGGGGGCCCAGGCCCCACCGGCTGGCGGGCAGGGGCGGGAGCCGACTCCCGAGGAGCTCCAGGCCCAGATGGCCGAGCTGCAGCGGCAGTTGACCGAGACGCCGGCGGCGGTGGTCGTGGCCAACCACTGCTTCGGCCTGTTCGAGCTGGCGGCGCTGCACCTGAGCCTGCAACCGCCGAAGCTGACCGAGGCGCAGCTGGCCATCGACGCGCTGGCGGCGCTGGTGGAGGGCCTGGGGCCCCGCCTGGGCGACCAGGAGCCCCAGCTGGCAGAAGCGCTGTCACAGCTCCGCCTCGCCTTCGTGCAGATCCGAGCGGCGAACCTGGGCGCTGGCGCCGGCGAAGTGGGCTGAGCGCTGCCGGGCTCCGCCTGCCGTGACGTCAGCGCCGCACCGGCTTGATCTGGATGGTGCGGACGGCCTCGACCGTCTCCCGGCGATCGGTGCAGCCGGAGGTGACCACCGCCCTGATGGTCGCCACACCTCGGAACTCGTAACGATGGGTGAAGTCGAAGGTCTCCGCTGAGGGGACGGCGGCGGCGGCGCAGTCGGGGCGCTCGACCCGCGCCGGGTTGGTCCCGTCGCCGAAGTCCACCTCGACGCCGGTGACCACCCCCCGGGTGTCGCGGGCCGACACCGTGATGGCGACCTCTGCCCCCGGCTCGGCACGACGGGCAGACAGGATGTCCGCTCGAAGGCCCCGGCGACTGTTGCCCGAGATGGCCAGCGCTGCGATCACCACCAGCGCCACGGCGATGGCGGCCAGCCCGGCGACGGCCTGCTTAGCGCTTCTTGACACCGGCCGCTTCCCACTGCCCCCGCTGACCGGCCACCACTGCGAACTCCACCCTGGTACCGACGGCGATGGTGCGGGTGCCGTCGGCGATCTGGGTGCAGTGGAAGAAAAGGTCCCGGCCGTCGTCGGTGTGGACCGTGCCGTGGCCGGCGTGCTCGTCGAAGTCCAGGACGGTCCCCTTCACGGGCGTCCCCTTCATCGAAGTCCCCGCACGACCGAGGCTCAGTGGACGATCTTGGCCAGGGGGAGCTCGATGATGTCGGTGGCCCCCTGGTCCTTGAGGGCCGGGATCAACGTGTTGATCTCGGTCTTGGGGACGACCGTCTCGACGGCATAACCCTCGACCTCGAAGAGCTTCGACACGGTGGGCGCCTTCATGGCGGGCAGCAGGTCGATGACGGCGGCCAGGTTCGCCTCGGCCACGTTGAGCTTGACCAGCACCTTTCCCCGGGCCTCGAGGGTGCCCTGCAACAGCGTGTGGATCTGGTGCATGGCGTGGCGCTTGGCGGGGTCGTCGTAGGCCCGGCGGTTGGCGACCAGCTCGGTGTAGGAGCTGAGGATGGTGTCGATGATCCGCAGCCGAGCCTGGCGCAGGGCCCGACCCGTCTCGGTGGCGTCGACGACGACGTCGGCGATGTCGGGGATCTTGGCCTCGGTGGCCCCGTAGGACACCGTGATCTCGGCTTGGAGGCCGTGGCGCTCGAAGAACCGGCGGGTGAGGCCGGGGTACTCGGTGGAGACCCGCACGCCGTCTTTGAGGTCGGTCACCGACTCGACATGGGAGTCCTCGGCCACTGCCAGCACCAGCCGTACCGGGCGGGCCGTGGCCTTGGAGTACTGCAGCTCGCCCAGGCTCACGACGTCGGCCTGTTGCTCCTCGATCCAGTCCCGGCCGGTGACGCCGAGGTCGAACATGCCGTCGGCGAGGTAGATGGGGATCTCCTGGGGGCGCAGGATCCTCACCTCGGCGATGCGGGGGTCGGCGATGGTGGCCTTGTAGTCGACCTCCGAGCTGCGGGTCACGGCCAGGTCGGCCTCCTCGAACAACCTGAGCGTCGGCGCCTCCAACGTCCCTTTGGGAAGCACCAGCTTGAGCATCTAGCGCTCCACCTCCTGGCCGCCGGTCTTGGGCAGTTGGCGCAGCAGGTCGGCCATCTCCACGGCGGCGACCGCAGCCTCGAAGCCCTTGTTCCCGGCCTTGGTTCCCGCCCGCTCCAGTGCCTGTTCGATGGTGTCGGTGGTGAGCACGCCGAAGACGACGGGAACGCCGGTGTCCAGCTGCACCCGCTGGATCCCGGCCGCGCACTGGCCGGCTACGTGGTCGAAGTGGGCGGTGGCGCCCCTGATCACCGCGCCGAGACACACCACGGCCTCGAAGTCGCCGGAGGTGGCGAAGCGCTGAGCCACCAGTGGCAGCTCGAAGGCGCCCGGAGCCCAGGCGACCGTGATCGACTGGTCGTCGACCCCGAGGCGGCGCAGGGCGTCGAGCGCGCCGGACAGGAGCCGTTCGGTGATGAGGTCGTTGAAGCGGCCACAGGCGAGGGCGACCCGCAGGCCACTGCCGTCGAGAGACCCGTCGTAGGTGGATCTAAAGGACGTCATCGAGCCCCTCCAGGAAGTGTCCCATCCGCTCCCGCTTGGTGCGGAGGTAGTTGATGTTCTCCGGGTTGGGCACGATCTCGAGTGGAACCCGCTCCACGATCTCCAGGCCGTATCCCGCCAACCCACCGTACTTGGCCGGGTTGTTGGTCATGTAGCGCATGGTGGTGATGCCGAGGTCGACCAGTATCTGCGCACCGAGGCCGTACTCCCGCTTGTCCACGTGCAGGCCCAGTTCGGTGTTGGCGTCGACGGTGTCGAAGCCCTTCTCCTGCAGCTCGTAGGCCCGCAGCTTGTTGGCGATCCCGATGCCTCGGCCCTCGTGGCCCCTGAGGTACACGATCACGCCCATGCCGGCGTCGGCCACCCGCTTCATGGCCGCCTCCAACTGGGGGCCGCAGTCACAGCGCAGCGACCCGAAGACGTCTCCCGTCAGGCACTCGCTGTGGACCCTCACCAGGACCTTCTGCTCGCCGGCGGGTGCGCCCTTCACGAACGCGAGGTGGCTCTCCCCGTCGAGGACCGACTCATAGGAGTAGCAGGTGAAGTCGCCGTAGACGGTGGGGATGCGGGCCTCGGCGATGCGGCGGACGAGCTTCTCGCGCTGGCGCCGGTACCGGACGAGGTCGGCGATGGAGATGAGCAACAACCCCTGGTCCTCGGCGAAGCGCTCGAGCTCGGGGAGCCGCGCCATGTCCATCTTGTTGTCGTCCACGATCTCGCACAGGACGCCAGCGGGATAGCAGCCGGCGAGGCGGGCCAGATCGACGGCCGCCTCGGTGTGGCCCGCTCGCTTCAGCACGCCGCCCTCCCGCGCCTCGAGGGGCAGGACGTGGCCGGGCCGGCCGAGGTCCTCCGGACGGGTGTCGGGGTCGACCAGCGCCTGGATGGTGGCGGCCCGGTCATGGGCCGAGATGCCCGTGGTCGTGCCGTGGCGGTAGTCGATGCTGACCAGGAACGCCGTGCGCATGTTCTCGGTGTTGTTCACGACCATGGGCGGTAGGTCGAGCTCCTTGGCCCTCTGTGTCGTGACCGGAGCGCAGATGTAGCCGGAGGTGTGGTGCAGGAAGAAGGCGATCTTCTCCGGGGTGGCGAACTCGGCGGCCATGATCAGGTCGCCTTCGTTCTCGCGGTCTTCGTCGTCGACCACCACGACGATCTCGCCCCTGGCGACCGCGGCGATGGCCTTGTCGATGTCAGCGAAGGGCATCGGGCAGCCTGTCTTGGAGGAGCCTCTCCAGGTACTTGGCCAGGAGGTCGACCTCGAGGTTGACGTGGTCCCCCGGCTGGCGCCGGCCCAGGGTGGTCACTTGGGCGGTGTGGGGGATGATGGCCACCGTGAAGCCGTCGCCCAGGGCGTCGACCACGGTGAGGCTGCAGCCATCGACGGTGATCGAGCCCTTGGCCACGACGTAGCGGGTGAGCTCGACCGGCATCCGGACCTGCAACAGGGGCGCCGGCCGCACCACTTCACCCACGGCGTCGACATGGCCTTGGACGATGTGGCCGCCAAGCCGGTCGGCCAGGCGCACCGGGCGCTCGAGGTTGACCGGGTCGCCGGGCAGCAGCTGCGAGAGGTTGGTGCGGGCCAGCGTCTCCTCGACTGCCTCTGCGCCCCACCAGCCGTCGCCCAGCTGCACCGCGGTGAGGCAGCAGCCGTTGACGGCGATGGAGTCGCCCACACGGGTGCCGTCGACCACCTCGCGCGCTTCGAAGGTGAAGCGGCCACCGTCGCGACTGCGCACCCGCCCGAGCTCTTCGATGATGCCGGTGAACATCAGGCCGCCCGCTCCACCACGACCTTGAGATCGTCCCCGAGACGCTCGACGCTGACGACGCGCCCCCGCCACACCTGGGCCATGGTGACCGCCCCGCGCCCGCCCAGCATGGCCATCCCGTCGTCACCGCCCATCAACGCCGGCGCCAGGTACAGCACGTAGCGGTCGACCAGCCCGGCCCGGTGGAACCGGCCGGCCACCGTGGCGCCGCCTTCCACCAGGAGCTGGAGGACCTCCTCCTTGCCCAACCGGTCGAGGATCTCCTCCAGGTCCCCCTCGACCTCGTCGCAGGGATGCACCCGGGCCCCCTCCGGAGCCCTCCCGAGCACCACCCGCCGAGGCGACGGTGCGTCGATGTGGCGCACCGTGAGCGTGGGATCGTCGGCCCGGACCGTCGCGGCCCCGACCAGGACGGCGTCGCTTTCGGCTCGCAGCCGGTGGACATCGGTGCGAGCAGCATGACCGGTGATCCAGCGGCTGGTCCCATCGGGGGCGGCCGTGCGGCCGTCGAGGGTGGCGGCCAGCTTGACGATCACGTAGGGCCGACCGGTACTGCGGTGCTTGAGGTAGGCGGCCAGTTGGCTGCGTACCTCCGCGGCACACACGCCCACCTCGACTGCCACGCCGGCCTCACGCAGGCCAGCAAGGCCCCGCCCCGCGACTCGGGGGTCAGGGTCTTCGATGCCGACCACCACCCGGCCCACCCCCGCCTCGATGACGGCGGCGGCACAGGATGGGGTTCGCTTTCCCTCGAACGAGCAGCACGGCTCGACCGTGACGTAGAGCGTGGATCCGGCTGCATCGCGCCCGGCTGCGGCCAGGACCGCGGCTTCGGCGTGAGGACCGCCGGGGGCGGCTGTGGCGGCTTCGTGGAAACCGGGCACGAGCACCGCCCCTACCCACGGATTGGGCCGGGCGGTGAGGCGGGCTCCCTCGGCCACGGCAATGGCACGGCGCATGGCCGTGACATCGTCGACACCCTGGTCCTCCACGTCGCTCCCGATGATCTGCCGGACAGTCGCCAGCGGAGTACCCAGCTTACGGCTCGGGGTTGCTTTGGTGCGATGTGGTCCGCCCGCACAACAGGGCCAGAGCGTGGGGCAACACGTCGGCCACCGCGGTGAAGCACTCCACTGCGCCGGCCGGGGAACCGGGCGTGTTGAGCACGATCGTCTCCCCCACCACCCCGGCCACTCCCCGCGAGAGCCGGCCGAGAGGGTTCACCAGCCGCATGGCTTCGGCCAACCCCGGAGCCTCTCGTTCGAGGACGTCGCGGGTCCCCTCCGGCGTCTGGTCGCGAGGCGAGAAGCCGGTGCCCCCGGTGGTGACGACCAGGCCGGCGAAGGAGCTGGAGAGCTCGTGCAAGGCGCCGGCCACCACGGCCCGGCCATCGGCTACACACCGCCGCTCGACCACCTCGAAGCCGGCGGAGGCGAGAGCCTCGGCCAACGCCGAGCCCGAGCGGTCGGCGCGGGTGCCGGCGATCACGCCGTCGGAGACGGTCAGCACCTTCGCCGGCCAGACTCGGTGCTCCTCGGAGGTGGTCACGACGGCCGACGCTACCGAGGCCGCCGCAGGCGCAGAAGGAACATCCCGTCGCTGCCGCGAGCCTGGGGCAGCAGCCGCGCCCCCCGGCCGGCCGTCTCCCAGGGGGGCTCTGGAGGCGGCTCGGGCGACAACTCGGGGTGCTCTTCCGCCAGCCAGTCGTCGATATCGGTGGTCTCGGCGTTGGTGAGGGTGCAGACGCTGTAGGCCAGCACTCCCCCGGGGCGTACCAGCTCGAGGGCCGCGGTCACGAGCTGGCGCTGTAGCTGCGCCAGCTCTTCCACGGCCTCGGGCAGCACCCGCCAGCGGGCGTCGGGCCGTCGACGCAGCACGCCCAGGCCGGTGCAGGGAGCGTCGACGAGCACCCGGTCGAACGTCTCGGGGCGCAGGGGCGGCCGGCGGCCGTCACCCACGTAGGTGGCGACTTCGGGCCGGTTCAGCCGGCGGCTGTTCTCGGCCACCAGGCCCGCTCGTGAGCGGTGAGTGTCACCGGCGGCCACCACCGCCGGGCGGGACTGGGCCATCAGCGTCGCCTTGCCTCCCGGTGCCGCGCACACATCGGCCACCCGCTCCGCCGGCCTGGTCCCGACCAGTCGGCCGACCTCCTGCGAGGCCGGGTCCTGCGTGTAGCCGTCGGGCCGCTCCGTGACCGGCGCCGGCTGGTTCATCTGTTCGAGTGCCGCAGTGGCTGCGTCGACACCAAGGTCGAGCGTGAGCCGCTCGACGATCCAGTCCGGGTAGCTCAGCCTGGTGGCCTCGTCGGGCCAGCTCGTGGGCGCACCGGCTTCGGCGACTCTGTGGAGCACGGCGTTGACCAGGCCGCGGGCCGGGCCGCGGATCAACTCGACGGTCTCGCCCACCGCTGCGTGTGCCGGCGTGGCCAGGAAGACGAGCTGGTACGCACCCAGGCGCAGGGCGGCGCGAACGTCGTCGTCGACGGGCCGGAACAGGAAGCGGTCGACCAGGAAGTCGCAGGCCCTGCGCATGCGGGTGGTGCCGTAGACCAACTCGGTGACGAAGCCTCGGTCGCGCTCGGAGAGCTTCGAGCGGTCGAGGAGGGCGGGGAGGACGAGGTTGGCGTAGCCGCCCTCGTCGATGCGGCGCAGCGCCCGGTGGGCCAGCGCCCGCGCCGAGCGCTCGCCAGTGCGCGCCGTGGTCACGTCAACTGCCCAACAGCTCGCCTGGGCTCGGCCGAGCCCCGTTGCGCCACTCGGCGGCCGCCACCGCTGGCCGCCCCTCCGGCCGCACCGCCACCAGCTCCAAGCCGGTACCCTGCCCACAGCCCACCACCAGCGCCTCGAGAGAGCCAGCCGGCGCCGGGCCGCTGTCGCGGACGCGGGCCTGCAGGACCTGGAGGCGCTTGCCCCGGAACGTCGTCCAGGCGCGGCCCAGACGGACCACCCGGTTGACCTCTACCGCGGGGCGAGAGAAGTCGAGCCGCAACTCGGCCGGGTCGACCTTGGCGGCGTAGGTCGGCTCGCCCTGCTGGGGGACGGCAGTGCCCAGTCCGCCGCGCAGCCGGTCGACCAGCAGATCGGTCCCGGCCTGCACCAGCCGGGCCCTCAGCTCCTCGGCCGTCTCCTCGTCGCCGATCGGGAGCGTCTCGCAGGCATAGACGGGGCCGGTGTCGAGGCCCTCGTCGAGGGCCATCAGGCAGACGCCGGTTTCGGTGTCGCCGGCGAGGATGGCCCGCTCCACCGGTGCCGCTCCCCTCCAGCGGGGCAGCAGTGAGAAGTGGACGTTCACCATGGGCAGCCGGGCCAGGACATGGGGCTTGATCAGCTTGCCGAAGGCCACCACCACCCCGAGGTCGGCGCCGGCCTCGATGGCGTCGTCCACCAGGTGGCTCGACGGGATCCCTAGGGCCAGCGCGGCCGCCTTCACCGGTGTCGGCACCAGCGCTGCGCCCCGGCCCCGCTTGCGGTCGGGTTGGGTGATGACCAGGACGACGTCGTGGCCGTCTTCCACCAGTGCCCGCAGTGGCGGAACGGCCGCCTCGGGGCTGCCCAGGAAGACGAGCCTCAGCTGATCTCCCGGTTGCGCAGCGCCCGCAGGGCCGCCTTGCGCTGGTCGCCGTCGAGGTACTCGAGGAGCAGCTTGCCGTCGAGGTGGTCGAGCTCGTGCTGGAACAGTCGGGCCAGGAGCTCGTCGGCTTCGATCGAGACCTCGTTGCCGTCGAGGTCGTAGCCGGTGAGGTGGACCTCCTTGGGGCGCACGATGGGGAAGTAGAGCCCGGGCACCGACAGGCACCCTTCCTCGAACTCCCACTCTCCCCGGTGCTCGCTGATCGTCGGGTTGACGATGGCCTTGGGGCCGTCGCCGTCATTGAGGTCGTAGACGAACAGGCGCTTCTGCACTCCCACCTGCGGCGCGGCCAAGCCGAGCCCGGGCGCTTCGTACATCGTCACCACCATCTCGTCGACTAGGCGCACGAGAGCGCCGTCCACGGCAGTCACCTCGGCCGCCCGCTGCTTGAGGACGGGGTCGCCGTAGAGTCGGATCGTGTAGCCGGGCATGGACAAGAGGCTACCGTCGGGAAGTGGGTACGCCGGAGCCTCTCCCGCCCGGGGAGCACTACTTCAGCGCCGAGCCCGCCGCAGCGTCACGGCCACGCACGGTGCGGCTCACCCTTGCCGACGTCCACCTCGACCTGCTGACCGACCGGGGGGTGTTCGCCGGCCAGGGCGTCGACCCGGGGACGAAGCTGTTGCTCGCCACTGCGCCCCCGCCGCCGCGGACGGCTGGCCACCTGCTCGATCTCGGCTGCGGATACGGCCCCATCGCAGTGGTGAGCGCCCTGCGGTCGCCGGAGGCCACCGTCTGGGCCGTCGACGTGAACTCTCGTTCGTTGGCACTCACTGCTCAGAACGCGGAGCGGGCGGGCTGCGGGGACCGGGTCAAAGCTGTCAGCCCTGACGAGGTGCCACCCGAGGTTCGCTTCTCGGCCATCTACAGCAACCCTCCCATCCGCATCGGCAAGCCAGCGCTGCACCAGTTGCTCACCGGCTGGCTGCGGCGCCTGGAGCCGACCCACGGGCGGGCGTGGTTGGTCGTGCACAAGCACCTCGGCAGTGATTCCCTGGCCCGGTGGCTCGAGGAGCAGGGCTACCGGGTGAGCCGGCTCGTGTCGCGAATGGGGTACCGGGTGCTCGAGGTGAGGCCCACTTGACGGCTCGCAACCTCACGGCCACCGAGGGCAAGCGGCTGCAGAGGGAATGGCGCCGGCGGACGACGGCGCCGCTCGGGCTCTTGTTGGACAACGTGCAGAACCCCTTCAACCTGGGCGCCATCCTGCGCACCGCTGCCGCCTTCCGGGCCGACCACCTGTGGCTGGCGGGTGACACGACCCCCCATCACGAAAAGGTCCACAAGACCTCACTCGGGACCGAGCGCCTCGTGGGCTGGTCGGTTGTCGCGTCGCCGGCCGAGGGAGCAGCCGAAGCCCGGGCAGCGGGGATGCAGGTCGTGGGCATCGAGTTGGCCCTGGGGGCGGAGCCGCTGGGGGAGTTGGACCTGTCCGAGGGGGTGTGCCTGGTGCTCGGGCACGAGGATCGCGGCCTTTCGGCGGCCGCCCTGGCCGCCTGCCAGAAGCTGGCGTACATCCCCACGCCCGGGAAGGTGGGATCGCTCAACGTCGCCGCCGCCGCGGGCATCGCCCTCTACGACGTGCGCCGCCAGCAGTGGGCAGTGGCACCCCCGCCCTGACCACCCCAGGCTCAGGTCGTGGCAGCCCGATCCCTGCTGAGATCGCTGCGCCGGTGACGGCGCGCCGCCAGCCGCACCTGGAGGAGGCGGCCGGCGCCGACGAGGATCACCACCAGGCCACCGGTCACGGCCGCGAACAACATGGCAAGCCCGCCGCCGAGGGTGAAGTCGATCCAGAGGAAGTGCCATTGGACCTTCTCGCCGTTCTGGGCGACGAACACCAGCATGAACAAGGCGAGCACCAACCCGACGGCGACGGCCACCCAGAGGGTGCTCGTCCGCGTTCGTTCGAGGCGCAGCGGGTCGTCTGGGTCCTGCGGCTGGGACTGGACCTCCTGGTTCACAGCTAGGTTCTTTCCCCCACCGCCGCCGGCGAACCGGCCGAGCGAGGACCTCGGGTCAGACTGACGGGGTGCCCAACCGGGTTCCCCCGAAGCCGCTGCCGTGAGGACCGAGCCGGGCGGTGCCACCCCAGGCGAGCTGTGCGCTGTGCTGGAGCGCCTCGACCTGCTCGACTTCCCGACACTCCTGGCCGGGTGGGACAACGGCTGGGTGGACCGGGAGGCGGTGGTCGCCGCTGCAGTTCAGCGGCTGGTGGCGAACCTCGACGGCGCCGACGACGAGTTGGTGGCGCTGGCCGCAGCGGACGACGCCGACGACGAGGACGTCGGCGAGCTGCTCGCTCGGCTGGCGGAACGGGGGCCTCAGGTGCCCGCCGACGAGCTCCGGCGAAGGTGGTGGATGGCCCATCTCGAAGTCCTCGTCAACCGGGCGCTACCGCCCGAGGAACTGGCTGAACAAGGCGAGCAGCTGTGGGCCCAGCTTGGCTATCCGCCCGAGCTTCACGAGCTCAGCCCCTACTACGACCGTCCTACGCCCGACGGCCGCCCCCCCGACCGCGCTACGGCTGCTCTTGACCTGCTGACCGCCTTGCGAAGGCAGGTCGCCGGCGCCGGCTGCTGAGCTTCGGGCGAACCCCCCACCGCCGTTCTGGGGATGTCCACCTCCCTCTCGATGCGTAGACATCCCCGGAATGGGATTTCTCAGAGCGGGATGAGCTCGACGTGCTTGCCCGCCGCGTGGGCGAGCGCTGTGAGCTCTGCCGGGTCGGAGGTGAAGATCTCGTCGCCCTCGTTGGCAAGGAGCACCACGGCGGCGTCGATGACGTCTGCACCACCGGCCTGGCCGAGAAGCACGCCCGCCTGTCGGCCGAGCGTGTCGTCGATGGCGCGGACGTCAACGCCGGCGAGCAGCCGAGCGAGAGTCGCTTGGCGTCCGTGCCCACCGCGCCAGACCTGGCCGATGACGCCCCCGTGGGTCAGCGGGGCGCGGTCCTCTCGCCGTTCCCGCTTGATGATGGCGATCATGTCCCTGTCCCCCCGCTCGACGGCGACGAGGGCACCAGCATCGAGCACGATGCTCACGCGGCTCCCCGCCTCCGGCGCCTCGACGGCCTGTCCGGAATGGGCTGTGGTGAACCGACGACGACTGCCCGGGCTCGGCTCCGGGCGGTTGCGTCCCCCATCTCCTCGTCGGTGATGTCGCCGTGTTCGGTCTCGTAGACGTCGAGGAAGTCATCGAGCGCCTTCATCCGCCGATCGTGTTCGGCCTGGCGTCGGAGCGCCCCGTTGACCCAAGCACTCAGGTTCTCGGCGCGGCCCTCGGCAACGGCGGCCCGGCCGGCGGCGAGGAGCTCGGCCTCCACCGTCGCCGACAAGCGCTGCCTGTTCGTCATACATTCATGCTACTTCCGGGGCGGGGGCTCCTCCGGTCAGATGCGCAGCGGGTCGACCTCGACCCGCAGGCGCCCGGGGGGCCGGCCGGCGGCAGCCAGGGCGTCGGCCAGCTCGGTGTGGGTGTCGGCCCGCAGGAGCCAGCGGCCGTTGTCGGGACCGAGGGTCTCAACGCCGCGCACCCGCTCCACCAGCTCGGGCGCGGCGGGGCCCGACACCAAGGCGAGGGCCCGGTAGGGCGGGAATCCGAGCTCCGCCCTCAGCGCTGCCTCAACGGTGGCCACCCGGCCCGGGTCTCCGTGCAGCGCGGCGGCCAGCACCTCGTGGCGGGGCAGCCGCGTCTGCACGAGGACCCTGCCGCCCGAGCCCCGCCCGCCCACCAGGCGGGCCGCTCGGGCCAGCAGTGCGAGGGCCTGCTCGGGCGCCCGGAAGCGAGGCGCCGTCAGCTCCTGGTCGAAGTCCAAGAACACGACGACGTCGGTCGCCGTCACCCGGTGCAGCACCGCCTCGGTCCCCACCAGGATGTCCTCGGGCGGAAGCTCTGCCGTCTCTGCCGTGACCTCTCCGACCCGACGCCCGGCCAGCGCCTCCAGCTCCTCGCGGATGCGGCTGACACCCTTGCGCAGCGCCTTGAGGCGGCCGGACCCGCACTCGGCGCAGACCGCCGGCCGTTCGGCCTTGCAGCGGGAACAGCGCAGGGAAGCTTCGCCCTCCTCCACCGCGGCCTGGCAGTGCTCACAACGAACCAGCTCACCGCAGCCGGCACAGGCCAGCAGCCGGGCGCGGCCCTTGCGGTTGAGCACGCACACGAGCCGGCGGTGAGCCCGCAGCGCGGCGGCCAACCTCTCGCTCAACAACCCGGTACGGGGATCGTCCGATCGCCGGTCGATGACGTCGAGCGCCGGCCACCCCGCCCGCTCCCTGGACCGGCTGACGAGAAGCGGGCGCAGCGACGACGCCATCACCAGATCGGGGCAGGGGGAAACGACGACAGCGGGAACCCCGGCGCGCTCGGCGCGGGCGACCGCGACATCTCGCGCGTGCCAGGTGGGAGCCCGCTCCTCCCGGTACCCGTCGTCGTGACCGTCGACCACCACTACCGATGCCAGCTTCGGCAGCGGCGCCCACGCCGCAGCCCGAGCCCCGACGGCGGTGACGCCGCCGGCCCTGGCCGCCGCCCAGTCCCTCGGGAGGCAGGCCACCGCCACACCGGCCCGGCGCAGTCGCAGCGCGGCATGCGCCGCCTCGGCGGTGCTCGGGTACAGCACCAGTGCCTCGCCTCGCTGTGCAGCGGCCAGCACCACGGGGAGGACGTCAGTGGCCGGCGGCAGGCGCAGCAGCGACGCCGCCGGCGCCGCAAGTGCGGCCCCCACCAGCTCCCCCAACTCCGGGTCGACCACGGTGACGGCCGGCGCAGGTGCTGCCCCCTGCGGCCGCGGTAGGGACTTGACGGCCGTTGCCGGCGAGGCCGAGGCGAGGATGCTGGCCCGGCGGCCGGCCCAGCGCCACGCCGCCCACTCCGCCAGCTCCAGCACCGCCGGAGGCGGCCCCCACCCCGTGACCCTGGCGATGGGACGCAACTGCAGCGCCGGCGGCGGCTGACGGTCGTCCTCGACGACCCAGCCCCCCACCCGGCGGCCGTGCAGCTCGACCCTGACCATGGTTCCCACCCGCACCTGGTCGTCGAGCTCAGGCGGCACCGCGTAGTCGAAGACCTTGTCGATGGCGGGGACGTCGGGCAGGACGCCGACGACCCTGCTGGGAGCAGGAACGCTCAGAGGCCGAGGGCGGATTTCACGTCGTCGAGCTTGGTGGTCTGCTCCCACGTGAAGTCCTTGTCCGAGCGGCCGAAGTGCCCATAGGCGGCGGTGCGCCGGTAGATGGGCCGGCGCAGTTTGAGCTCGGAGATGATGGCCGCAGGCCGCAGGTCGAAGACCTCCCCGACCATGTTCGAGATCCGCCCGGGGTCCACCTCCTCGGTGCCGAATGTCTCCACCATCACCGACACGGGGCGGGCGACTCCGATGGCATAGGCGACCTGGATCTCACAGCGGCGGGCTGCACCGGACTCGACAATGTGCTTGGCCACCCACCGGGCGGCATAGGCGGCCGAGCGGTCGACCTTGCTCGGGTCCTTGCCCGAGAAGGCGCCTCCTCCGTGGCGGGCGGCTCCACCGTAGGTGTCGACGATGATCTTGCGCCCAGTGAGGCCGGTGTCGGCGTGGGGGCCGCCCAGCTCGAAGGTGCCCGTGGGGTTGGCCAGCACATCGAACTTCTCCGACGCGAACTCAGGCGGCAGCAGCGGGTGGATGACGTGCTCGCGCAGGTCGGGCGCGAGCAGCGTGTCGATGTCGAGCCCCGGCTGGTGCTGGGTGGAGATGAGCACGGTCCGCAGACGGGTCGGCCGCCCGCCCTCGTATTCGAACGTGACCTGCGTCTTGCCGTCGGGGCGGAGGTAGGGAAGCACCCCGGCCTTGCGCACCTCCGAAAGCCGGTGGGCCATGCGGTGGGCGAGCCAGATCGGAAGCGGCATGAGGTCGGGCGTCTCGTCGCAGGCGAAGCCGAACATCATCCCCTGGTCGCCCGCCCCCTGGGCGTTGATGATGTCCTCGCCGCTGGTGCCGGTGCG
>JAHWJQ010000033.1 GCA_019348305.1 Actinomycetota bacterium | reverse complement strand
GTCGCAGCTTCGCCACCAGGCTTGCCGGCCGCGGGCACCAGGTCGAGGTGGTGACCAGCTGTGCCACCAGCTACGTCGACTGGGCCGACGTCTACGACGTTGGCACCGAGACCCTGGACGGAGTGCAGGTGCACCGCCTCCCCGTCGCCCGCGTCCGCCAGGACCGCTACTTCGGCCCCCTCAACGCCCGCGTCGTCTGGGGACCTGAGCCGGCGCCGCTGCACCTTCAGTCGGAGTGGATGCGGATGCAGGGCCCGCTTCTCACCGGCCTTCCGCGGTGGCTCCGGGAGCACGCCGCTGGCTACGACTGCTGTTCGTTCTTCACCTACCTCTACTACACGACCTGGGCCGGCCTTCCGGCGGCAGCGCCCTACGTCCCGTCGGTCCTGCACCCCACCGCCCACGACGAGCCGGCCATCCACCTGCCGATCTTCGACCTGCTCTTCACGCTCCCGTCGGCCTTCGGTTTCCTCACCGAGGAGGAGGAGGCTCTGGTGAGCTGGCGCTTCGGGGTACGCCGCCCCTCCGCCGTCACCGGCATCGGAGTCGACCTCGAAGCGGGAGGCGACGCCGACGCCTTCCGCCGCAGGTTCGAGCTGGGGGACAAGCCCTACCTGCTCTACCTGGGGCGCATCGAGCCGGCCAAGGGCACGGACGAGCTCGTCGAGTACTTCGACGCCTACAAGCAGCGCAACCCCGCTCCGCTGAAGCTCGTGCTGGCTGGCGAGGCGGTGCGCGGGGTTGGTCACCACCCCGACGTGGTGGTCACCGGCTTCCTCGACGAGGCGACGAAGCGGGGGGGGCTGGCCGGCGCACTCGCCCTGGTCCACCCCTCGTACTTCGAGAGCTTCTCCATCGTGTTGATCGAGGCGTGGGCCCAGCGCCGGCCGGCCATCGTCCAGCGGCGGTGTGAGGTGCTGGCGGGCCAGGCCGCCCGCAGCAACGGAGCCGTTCCCTACTGTGGCTTCGCCGAGTTCGAAGCCGCCGTCGACCTGCTCGTCAGCACCCCCGGTCTGGCCGAGCGGCTGGGGGAGGCGGGAAGGCGCTACGTGGAACGCCGCTACGACTGGCCCAAGGTGCTGGGGGACTACGAACGACTCCTGGCCCGCGTGGCCCGACGTCCCAGCGGGCCGCTTGCTACGGCTCGATGATCCCGTGGTCGGGGCCGAGGTTGCGCAGCAGCGGCTCCACGTCGACGGGGAGCCCCGCCGTCACCTGTGACCGGAGCAGAAGGGCCATGGCCACCACGCCGGCCAGCGAACCGGCGACCAGGCCCAGCTCCACCCGCGGCAACAGCCCCTGGCCCAGCGCGGTGGCAACCACGAAGACGGCGATGGCGACGACCCACCCGAGCGCGGCTTTGGCATGGGCCGACAGGGCGATCAGTGCCTGGCTGAGTGCCTGGGCGAGCATGAAGGCGGCGCTGGCGAGCGCGAGGAAGCCCAGATCGGCATTGCCGAGCTTGTCGAACCCAGAGCCGAAGGCGAGCCGCAGCACCAGGGGCCCGATGGCGAAAGCCCCGACAGTGGCGGCCACGCCGATGGCCACCACCACGATCACGAGGCGCCGAAGGCCGGTGCGGAAGTCGGCCGCCATGCCGGCGGCGGCGAGGCCGGCCAGCTTGGGCAGGAGCGAGGCCTGGACGGCCTGGAACAGGAACAGCGGGACCCTCGTGATGATGAGCCCGGCCTGGAACTGGCCGGCGATGGCCTCTTCGCCCTCGGCGGCGAGGACCTTTACCAGGGGGACGCTGGCATTGACGAAGCCCTGGGACAGCACCGCCCCGAGGAGGAGCCAGCCCAGGGCACCGGACAGCTCCGACCACGGCGCCGGCGCCCCCGGTTCCACGAGGCCCCGTTCTCGACCAAGCACGACGGCGAGCGCGACGATGGCCGGAAGGGCGATCAACAGGCCGTAGGCCCCCGTGCTGCGCACACCCACGACGGCCAGGACGACCGCTGCGACGATGCGCAGCGTCCCCTCCCCCCACAGCAGGGTGCCGTAGGAACCGAAGCGACCCCGCCCAGACAGGGCGCCGCGGGCCAGGTACACACCCGCGTAGGCGGGCAACGAGATGATCAGCGCGACCAGCAGCAGCACCTGGCCGTCGAAGAGGTGGTGGAGGATGGGGCCGGACAGGAGGAGGGTCACCACCACGAGCCCCGCCACCAGTGCGGCACCGAGCACCGCCGCCCGGCGCATCACCGGCCCACCGCCGGCGCCGACAGCCCGTCGGGCCGACACCCCACGGGTCACCTCCTGTTCGAGGGGGAACAGGAACCCGGGGGCGGCGAAGAAGACGAGCGTCCACAGCACCGAGAGCGAGGAGTACCTCTCGGGCCCGAGCGCCCTGGCGGCGACCACGAAGAAGACGTAGGCGGTGAGCCCCTGGATGACCAGCCCGGCCCCTACCGCCAGGGTTCCTTCCGGAAGCGGGTTGCCCGACAGTGATCGGTCGAGGAGTTGTCGGGGGCGCAGTGTGATCTCCGGAATCGGCGACGGGCAGGGCAACGTTAGGTCAAGACGGCGCCACGACCTGGGTACGCTTCAACCGCTGTGGCCGCCACTCGCTATCGCTGCAATGCCTGCGGCAACCTCACCCGGTTCACGGTGACCAGCGTCCGGCGCACCACCGCGTTCCATCACTTCACCGTCGGAGGCGAGCTCACCGTCGAGGACGAGGACGTGGTGGACGAGCGGGTGGAGGAGGTGACTTGCCGCTGGTGCGGCAACGGTTCGGCGGTGGTGGCGCTCGAAGCGGAGCCGACCCCCCCGCCGGAGCGGACCCCGGTGGGCGACGCCGCTCCCGGAAGCTGGTCCTGATCGACGACGACGGGTTGCTGGGCCCCGCCCTCGAGCTCGCGGTGGCGGTCGCCCGCGCTGACGCCCTTGACGACCCTCCCGTCCAGCCTCCCCGGAGCCTGCGCCCGATCCTCACCTTCAGCCGGCTGCCGTCGTCGGCTCGCCAGGTCGTCCGTCGGGCGCTGGACCAAGACGACGGCTTTCGGGCCAGGGTGGCCGCCGCCAGCGGAGGCGAGGCGTCGTTGGGCCGGGCGTCGTGGCTGTACCTGGCCCGACCTGACGGCTGGGAGTCCGAGTTGGAACAGCTCCGGGCGGCGGCGGCCGAGGCCTCCTCCGCCGGCGCCGAAGCGCGGGAGGAACGCAGTGCCCAGCGGCGACTGCGGGGGGCCCAAGAGGCTGCCCAGCGGGCGGAGGAGCAACTGGCCCAGGCCCGAGCGGAGGCCGCCTCGGCCAACGCGGCACTGACCACCGAGCGGCAGGGCCGCCGGCAGGCCGAAACCGAGCGCGACGCTTTGCAGCGGCGGGTCGCTTCCCTGGAGCGTGAGCGCGATGCCGCTCATCGCCGGGCCGCCGCGGCCACCAACGAGCTGCAGCGGCTGGCCCAGGAGCTGCGGGAGCGGCAGGCGGCGCCACCGCTGCCCGACCCGGAGCCGGCGCCCACCCCGTTGCCGCCCGCTTCGGCCGCCAGCTCCGCCGCCGACCACTCGCGGCCTGCTCAACCATCGGTCCCGCTCGACCAGATTCGTTCCGCGGTGCAAGAGGCGGCCGCGGCCGCCGCCCGCCTGGGAGCCGCCCTGGGTGCCGCTGCCGCTGCCCGGGGGCAGGACGCGGCGCAGGAGGAGCCCCCAGAGGAGCCACCCCCGGGACCGGGGCCGGGGCCGGGAAGGGAGCCTCGCCGGCGAGCCCGTCCTTCCCGGCCGGTGGAGGAGCGCCTGCCTCTCGTGCTTCCGCCCGGGCTGTTGGAAGGTTCGAGAGAGGCAGCCGAGTTCCTGGTGCGATCGCCGGGCATGCTGGTGCTGGTCGACGGCTACAACGCCACGCTGCGCCTCTGGCCCGAGCACCCGATAGCGGAGCAGCGCCAGCGCCTGGTCCAGGCACTGGCGGGCCTCTCGGCCCGCAACGGCTGCGACGTGCACGTGGTGTTCGACGGCACCGGCGACCTCGCCAGATCCCCCTCGCTGCCCCGGGGCCGGGTGCGGATGACGTTCTCGCCGGCTGGCGTCGAGGCCGACGAGGTGATCTTGGACCTGCTGGACCAGGCGCCGGCGCACCGGCCGGTGGCAGTGGCCACCGACGACCGCCGGGTGCGACGGGAAGCGGCGGCCAGGGGGGCGAACAGCTTGTCCCAGAAGCAGTTGTTCGCAGTGTCGGCCCTCGACTCCTGAGGGACGCTCTTTCGGCTATGAGACCGGCCCCGCTCCTCGGGGGTCATCGAGGAGCGGGGCCGGCAAACCCGGAACCGGCGAGGGCCGGACCGTGTCGGACAATGGAGGAACGGGCGGAGCGGCCCGCTCTTACGCCCGAATTCGGATTTTTTTCTCTCCTGCCCCATCCGTGGGTCCGCAGGCGCCTATCGAACCCCGCCTGCTCACCGGTTGACATCGCCCGGATGGAAGGGCCGAGCCGCGGCCTTCGTCGACGTTTCCGTTCCTGTCCCACCTCTCCGGCATGCTCGGGCACGGGTGGAGAGACAGGAGATTGACAAATGGATGAGGCACTGACGATCGACTGTGACGACTGCTCCATGCAGGGCAGCTCTGCCTGCGATGACTGCGTGGTGGCGTTCATCTGCGGGCGCGAACCCGACGAGGCCGTCATCATCGACGCCGGCGAGGTGCGTGCCGTGCGAATGCTGATCCGCTCCGGCCTCGTGCCAGGCCTGCGCCACGCGCCCGCCGCCGGCTGAGCATCCGCGGAAGGGCAGCGGGGTGGGTGGTACGTTCGCCGCCAACGTCGGCCCGGCAGGCGGGCCGAGAAGGGCCCGCAGCCCCCGTGCAACAGCTCCACCTCGTCGGCTTCACCTCCGACTTCCAAAGCCTCATCTTCAGCACCCGGAAGGGCGCCAAGTCGGGTGGCTTCACGCTGCCCCTGAACGACGAGCTGGTGACGCTGGTGGCGGAGGCCCTCCGCCGGCGTGAGGAGGGGGGACCGGGCCTCGAAGCACCAGCCGAGATGGTCAGCGCCGCGCCGGGGCAACGGCGCCAGAGCCTGCTGAGCCCCCGGGAGATCCAGGCTCGATTGCGGGCTGGTCGTTCGACGGCCCAGGTGGCAGCCGAGGCCGGCGTGGACGAGGAGTGGGTGGCCCGCTTCGCCGCCCCGGTGGCAGCGGAGCGGGCCCAGGTGGTGAACCAGTCCAGGCAGCTGCTCTACGCGAAGCCGCGAAGGGGCCCTTCGGCCGAGCCGCTGGCCACCTCGGTGCGCTGGAACCTGGCCGAGCGGGGGGTGCGCCTGACCGACGACGAGTTCGACGCCGGGTGGTCGGGCTACCAGGTGGCCAACCACACGTGGATGGTCACCTTCTCCTTCGTGTCCCGAAAACGTGCCCAGCTGGCGCAGTGGGAGGTCGAGCTGGGCGAGGCGGGCCTCTTCGCCCGCAATCGCCTGGCTTCCGACCTCGGCTACGTAGAGCCCGGTCGCCGCCGGCACACGGCCGATTCGCTCCTGCCTGAGCGGCCGGCGCCGGCGAAGCCGGTCGAGCGCTCCTCGGCCTCCGTCAGCCGGCCGCGCCTGTCCGAGCTGCGGCCGGCCGGCAGTGGCCCGGACGGGGGCGGGCCGGACACAGCCGACGCGGCTGGCGAGCCTGCCAACGGTGCCACCAAGGGACCTACGTCGGCGCCCCCGTCCCGCCCGGCCAAGGCGGTGAAGGCCACCAGGGCGGAAAGGACCGCCGGGGCCAAGGCGACCAGGGCGGCCAAGACGGCCAGGACGGCCGGGGCGGCCAAGACGGCCAAGACGGCCAAGACGGCCAAGACGGCCAAGACGGCCAAGACGGCGAAGGCTTCGCAGGCGAGACCCGCGACACCGGCCCAGGTCGCCGAGGCGGCCCCCACGGCGAAGACCGCCAGGGCCGCCACCAAGGCCGCCACGGCCCCCAGGCGTGGGAAGGCGGCGTCGGCGAAGCGAGCAGCTGCCCCCTCCCGCACACCCAGGGCGACGCGGCCGGCCCCCTCGGCCGGCGGCGCCAAGGCGGCCAAGGCGGCCAAGGCGCCAGCAACGCAGTCCATCAGGTCGAAAAAGGGGGCCTCGCCGGCCGCGCCGGCCGCGAAGCGAACCGCCGGCGCCCCGGGGCGAAGCCGGGCCCGTACGACGGGTCGCCAAGGTGCGAGCACTCCGGGCAACGGTGCCACCGGATCGTCGCGTGGCGGGCGTCGCAGGCCACCCGCTGACGAGCCACCGGCGGTAGCGGCGGCACCGGCGCCACCCGCGCAGTCAGCCCGCAGCGAGCTCGACAAGCGCAAGCTCGAGATGCTCCGCGGGGCCCAGGCCGGCGGAGGCGGGGCCACGACGCGATCGCGACGACCCTCGGTGTCCGGGGTCGGCACCGGCCACCCAAGCGAGCCCGGCGCCGGGGCCGAAGCTCGGCGAGGCGCTCCGCCAACCGCCGTGCCGGCCCCCCCGGCACCGACCGCTACCGAACAGAGCGCCCCACCGGCGAGGGAGGCCAAGCGGGTGGACCGACCCGCCGACTCTCCCCGGCGACGGTCAGCGGCGGCGCCGCCGACGCTCACCGACGAGCCGCCGCCGGCGGCTGGGGCCGTCTCCAGTTCCGGGACCTCGGTGTGGGCGGTACCGCCGTCGGGCGCACCGGTTGCGGGCGGCGAGCCGGCCACGCCGCCCGAACCCGTCGAGGCCGACTTCGCGGACGAGGAGCCCGACGACTCGTTGTTGGATGTGGCGGGGCCGGATGTCGCCGAGTCGGATCCACCGGCCGGCGCCGGCTCCTCCGACCCTCGGGTCTTGACCATCCGGGCCAGCCGGGCCACGCCCCTCGTGGGGGAGGGTGAGCCGGAGGCCGAGGTGGTACTGCCGGCCAACCGCCCGCCACTGCGGCCCGCCCGGCCCGCGGCCCAGCCCCGGCGCCGCCGCTTCGGCCGCACGCCGAGCTAGACGAGCTAGACGCCCGGCGGCCATCCCTCACCGGGGGGTGCAAGCATGGCCGGGTGCCGACCACCAAGCCAGGGCGTGACAGCTCCTCGGACCTCGATGCCCTGGCCGGCGAGCTCGAACGCGAGGGGCTGGCTGGCGGGCTCGACGCAGTCGGCTTTGCAGCTGCCAGCCCTTTCGAAGGCACCAGGCGGCTTCTCGAGGAGCGCAAGGCCGCCGGGCTGTCGGCCGGGATGCAGTTCACCTTCCGTAACCCCAAACGCTCGACGACGCCGGCCGACGCCCTTCCAGGCGCCGAGGCGCTGGTGGTAGGAGCCCGCTCCTACCGCCGACGAGAGCCGATCGTGGCAGCGGCACCGGCAGCGTCGGGAACCGTCGCCCGGTATTCCTGGGTCGACCACTACGTCCCTCTTCGCCAGGGGCTCGAGCGGATGGCGCGCCGACTTCGCGACGTGGGGTGGCGGGCGCGGGTGCTGGCCGACGACAACGCCTTGGTCGACCGGGAGGCGGCATACCGAGCCGGCCTCGGGTGGTACGGGAAGAACACCAACCTCTTGCTGGTCGGGCGGGGCTCGTGGTTCGTCCTCGGCGCGGTCGTGACCGATGCCCCCCTCCCGGCCCACAGCCAGCCGCCGGCCGAGGGCTGCGGCACCTGCACCCGGTGTCTCCCCGCCTGCCCGACGGGGGCGCTCGTCAGCCCCGGGGTGCTCGACGCCCGCCGGTGCCTGGCCTGGCTGCTGCAGGCTGAGGGGGTGTTCCCCCGCGAGCACCGAGTCGCTCTCGGAAGCCGTATCTACGGCTGTGACGACTGCCAGGAGGTGTGCCCGCCGAACCGGGTGGAGATCAGCCGGCGCCCGCCTCCCCCCGCGGAGCCCGGGGCCGAGGCCACCGTCCAGCTACTGGAGATCCTCGAGGAGCCCGACGACCACGCCCTCCTCGAGCGCTTCGCCCGGTGGTACGTCCCTGCCCGTCAGGCCCGCTACCTCCGCCGCAACGCCCTCGTCGCGCTGGGCAACGTCGGCGACGGAACCGACGAGCGGGTGGGGCGGGCACTGGGCTCGGCGTTGCGGGACCGCGATCCCGTCCTCCGCGGCCACGCCGTCTGGGCGGCGGCGCGCCTGGGACGTAGGGATCTGGTCGATGAGCTCAGCGAGCACGAGGACGACCCGGAGGTGACGGCCGAGCTGGCGGCGCTGCCGGCACCACGTGCTGGTGTCTCGGCCACGGCCTGACGCCGCGTTGGCCCGCCACCTGCTGGTCACCAACGACTTCCCCCCCAAGGTGGGCGGCATCCAGTCCTATCTGTGGGAGCTGTGGCGTCGGCTGCCGGCGGCCGACACCACGGTCCTCGCCAGCGCCCACCCCGACGCCGCGGAGTTCGATGCCGCCCAGCCATTTCGCATGGAGCGCACCCGCCAGCGGGTCCTGCTGCCCACGCCGGCGCTGGCTCGACGCATCCGGGGTTTGGCCGACGAGGTGGGCGCCCAGGTGCTCGTGTTCGACCCGGCAGTGCCGGTGGGTGCACTGGCCCCGAGGATGGGGATGCCCTACGTGGTCGTGGTGCACGGCTCTGAGCTGCTCGGCCGTCTTCCGCTGGGGGCGCGGCTCATGGGGCAGGTGGTGACGCGGGCGACGGCGGTGGTGGCGGCCGGGAACTACCCGGCGACAGAGGCGCAGCGACTGGCGGGCAAGCTCCTGCCGCCTGTCACCGTCATCCCCCCCGGCGTCGACGCCCAACGCTTCGTCCCCCTTCTCGGCGCCGACAGGACGGCGGCCCGCGCCAGCTTCGGACTTCCCGAGGAGGCCCTCCTGGTGGTCGGGGTGAGCCGCCTGGTGCCTCGAAAGGGGTTCGACGTGTTGATCCGGGCCGCCGCCGAGGTCGCTGACCGCTACCCCGAGCTGGTGGTCGCCATCGCCGGCGACGGGAGGGACCGGCCCCGTCTCGAGCGCCTGATGGCGCGGACGCATGCTCCTGTACGGCTCCTCGGGCGGCTGGACGATGCCCAGCTCCCCCCTCTGTACGGCTGCGCCGACATCTTCGCCATGTGCTGTCGCACCCGCTGGGCCGGGCTCGAGCCCGAGGGGTTCGGGATCGTGTTCCTCGAAGCTGCCGCCTCGGGCCTCCCGCAACTCGCCGGCGCCAGCGGTGGTGCGGCCGACGCTGTGGCCGACGGCAAGACCGGGATCGTGGTGCGCCGGCCCCAGGACCACCGCGAGGTGGCGTCGGCGCTGGAGAACCTGCTCTCGGACCCCGAGACCCGCCACCGGATGGCGGAGCGGGGCCGGTGCAGGGCCGAGAGCGACTTCGACTACGACCGGCTGGCCGAGCGGCTGCAGGCCGTGCTGGAAGGGGCAGCGGTGGCCGACGGGAGCGGCGGTGGGTGAGCGGATCGTGGCCGCGTCGTGGTCGGGGACCGCACTGTTCACGGCGACGGCGGCGGCAGCGGTGGTCGAAGAAGCAGCTCGTCCTGCGGCCGCCGCCGTCGCCGTCGGCCTCAACGTCGTGGGCGTCGCCGTCTTCTTCTGGGCCTACGCGGTGGCCGTCAACCGCAGCCGGAGCGACGCCATCGGCATCGGCGGGCTGTTCTTCCTGGCCGGAGAGGTGGCCCCCCGGCAGGTGCGCCGGTCGCTGCTGGCCGCGCTGGCGGCTCAAGTCGCGGTGGGGCTGGCCACTGCAGCGGCCCGGCCCTTCACCAGTCTCGCCTTCGGCGTTCTGGTGCCGTTGTACGGACTTGCCCTGACCGGGCTGTGGGGGGCGAAGTACGGACGGTTCGAGGCTCGGACCACCGGCCGCAGTGGCTAGGGTCGGCACAACCAATGACGCACCCGCCGCCGAACCCAAGCACCAGGGTCTCGACCAGGATCGACATCCCGTGATCGTCGTCCAGATCCGAATGGCTGGAGCCGGTACGCCGTCGCTGCCGCTGCACCACGCGCTGACCGTGGTGGGCGGGCTCGATCGGGCATCACGTACGAAGCTGGCGGCCGAGCTCCCACGGGCGCTGCGGGGGGAGCCGAGCGAAGTCGAGATCGAAGTCGAGGTGGACGGCAAGCGGGAGTGGCTGACACCGGAGCTCGCCCGTCGGCTCGGGCTGGAGCGGTGCACGGCCGAGTTCGTGGTCGAGGCCGCCGCGCTTCCAGGCGCGTCGCTCCCCCCGCCGCCCGAGCCCACCACAGCGCCAGAGGCCGTCGGTGCGGCCGCGTCGGTGGAGGCGGCGGCAACCGCCGAGGCGGCGCGATCGGCGGCGGAAGCGACCGTGGGCGAGGCAGAGGCGGCGCTGGCCCAGGCGCAGGCCGCTGCGACCGAGGCAGATGCGGCGCTGGCGGCAGCGACGGCCGCAGGCGGCGCCGGCGAGCGAGCCGGCGCACCGGCTGGCGGTTCGGTGGCCGAGGCGCAAAAGCGGCTCGAGCAGGTTCGTAGAGAGCTCGAAGCCGCTCGTGAGGCCTTGGCCGAGGCCGAGCGGGCCACCAGCGAGCAAGAGCAGGCGGGCGCCCAGCTGGCCCGGAAGGCGGAGGTGGTCGAGCGCCTGGTGGGTGAGCAGGCAGAGCTCGAACAGGCGAGGGCGGAGCTCGTCGCCCGCCTGGCCGCGAGCACCGCCCCCGCTGACCCTGCCCCGGTGGAACAGGCACTGGTGGAGCTGCGCCGCGTCCGGTCGGTGAAGCCGAGGCCGTCCGTCGCGGCGAAAGAACTTGCCGACCGCTGGGCAGCAGCGCAGAAGAAGCTGGCCGAGCTACCGGCGCCTCCGGAGCCCCCGGAATGGCTGGTGACACCGGCCATGGCTGCTCTGCACGACGCTCGCGAAGCGCTGGCTCGGGCCGATGCCAGTGCGGAGAACGCGACGCCCGACGCGCGCCTGGTGGACGCGCTGGACCGGGCCCACCGTCAGGTTCTGGACGCCGAGCAGAAGATGATGCGCAAGGGCAGCCGGCTGCACCGCCGCCGGCTCGACCAGGCTTATGAAGCCGAGCAGGACGCGCTGCGGGCACTGGGGGTGGCGACCTACGGCGAGTACCTGCAGCGGATGGCCCCCGGTGTGGGCGGTCCCAGCGCACCTGCCGATCCCACGGCCGCCGCCCGGTCGGCCCTGGCCGACGCCGAGGCGGTATGGGAGGAGCTGCACGGCGGGCTGGCATCACCCGAGTGGACGGCGGCCAAGGAGGAGGTCGTCCAGCTGCGGGCCGAGGCCCACGAGCTGTTGGGGCGAGACGTGCCCGATGCCGCGCTGGAGGCGGCGTTGCGGGCCCATGAGGAAGCGACCGTCGACGTGAGATCGGCCGAGGAGGCTCTGGCCGATGCCCTCGCCGCGGGAGCGGGTGCGGACGCGAGCTTCTCCGAGCCCGACCTGGAGGCGGCCGCAGAACGTTGGTTGGCCGAGGCCCCCACCCGCAACGAGGCCCGGGTCGACCTCGAGCGTCAACTGGCCGAGTTGGACGAACGGCTGGCCGCGGTGGGGGCCGAGGTGGCGGAGCACCAGGCCGATGTCTTCTTCGGCGCCGAGGAGACGGCGGCTGGGTCACCTGGACCGGGTGCCGACGGCGGCGGGCCGACGGACACAGCCCTGGCCGCGGTGCACAAGGCCGACCAAGATGTCCGGGACGCCGAGGCGGCGCTGGCGAGGCTCGAAGAGCAGGCGGCCGACCTCGAACAACAACGCCGCCGCCGCAGCGCACTAGAGGAGGAGGCGACAGCGGCTCGCGGCGCCCTTCGTGCCGCCGACTCCGCCCTCGGTGACGCTCGTCTGGCCCTCGACGCTGCCCGCGGCGCAGCCGCGGCGGCCGCGTCGGCGGCGACGCCCCCCGAGGCCCCCGTGGCAGAGCGGGCGTCCGAGCAACCGGAGCCCGATCTCGGGGCGGTGACGGCGCTGGAGGTGCAGCTGTACCTGCTCGCTCGGCTGGCGGCCGTGCAGGGTGCACCGGAGGGGCCGCTCCCGCTGTTCATGGATGCCACCGCGGTGGCCGGCGTGCCCGAGGCTGTCGGCCGTAAGGTTTTGGCGGTGCTGGAACGGGCTGCGGGGGCGGTGCAGGTGGTGCTCCTCGGTGACGACGCCCCCGTCGAGCAGTGGGCCAAAGACAAGGGCAAGGCAGCCGCCGTGGTGGCGGCGACAGGATCGGCCTAGAAATGGCCAGGAGGTGACGTGGCTGCTCTGAACCAGGAAGCAATCCGCTCGCTGGCCTCGATCAAGGCTGGCCCCGACCGCGCCGTGGTGAGCGTGTACCTCGACGTCGACGGACGCCGGTGGCCCCGTTTCGCCGACTGCGAGAGCCGCCTGGAACGCCTCGTCCGTGAAGCCCACGACCGCGCCGGCGGACGGACGAGCGCCTCCGAGGACCTGCGGCGGGTGCTGGCCCACGTGCGCGGCGGCCTCGACCGCACCCGGACCAGAGGTCTCGCTGTGTTCGCCGCCGGCGACGCGCTGTGGGAGGTGTTCGAGCTCCCGGTCCGAGTCAAGGACCAGGTGGTGGTCAACCAGAGCCCGCACGTGCGCCAACTCGAGCGGGTGGTCGACACCTATCCCGGCTTCGGGGTCCTGCTCGCCGATCGGCAGCGGGCGCGGATGTTCGTGTACGAGCTCAACCAGCTGGTCGACAGCAGCGAGTTGTTCGACGAGCTGCCCCGGCACCCCGACGACGCCGGCGACCGCGACCGGGGCCACGAACGCAGCCACCTCGACGCTGCTGTCCACCAACACCTCAAGCGGGCCGCTCAGGTCGCGTTCGAGGTGTGGAAGCAGCACCCCTTCGACCACCTCATCCTGGCCGCGGCCCCGGAGCTGGTGCACGAGCTCGAGGCGAACCTGCACTCCTATCTGAAGGACCGCGTGGCGGCCCGCATCAACGTCCCGGCCGCGGCGTCGGAGGCAGAGATCTCCGCTGCGGCGATGTCGGTGGAGGAGCAGGTCGAACGCGGTCGGGAGGCGGCGGTGGTGGAGCGGCTGCGGGCCGCTGCGGCCGCCGGCCGGGGGGCGGTGGTGGGGCTCCCGGCCGTGCTGAGCGCACTGGGCGAGCGACGGGTGGAGACCCTGGTGGTGTCCGACGGGTACGAGGCGCCCGGCTGGCGGTGTGCCGGTTGCGGCCAGCTGGCAGCCAAGGGCCGGACCTGCACGGTCTGCGGCGAGGAGATGGACCTGGTGGAGGACGTGATCGAAGAAGCGGTGGAGGACGCCCTCCTGCAGTCCTGCCACGTCGAGATGTGCGTCGACAACGCTGATCTGGATGTGGCCGGCCGGGTGGGCGCGCTGCTGCGCTTTTAGCGTGCCACCCTCCCCGCTCACGGTCGGTATCGACCTGGGCGGCACCAAGTGCCTGGGTGTGGTCGCCGACGCGGACGGCGCGGTGCTGGACGAGCTTCGGGTGGCGACGCCCCGTGGGGCAGGAGCCATAGCAGCCACGATCGCAGACGTGGCGACAACGCTGGTCGGGCGGACCTCGGGCGTCGCCGGCGTCGGCATTGGTGCTCCCGGCCTGGTCGATGGCGACGGGACGCTGCGGACCGCCCCGAACCTCCCGGGCGTCGTGGACCTGCCTCTGGCCGACCCGCTGTCCCGGCAGCTGAGCCTGCCCGTGGTGGTCGACAACGACGCGACCTGCGCCGGCTGGGGCGAGCGCGAGGCCGGCGCCGGCCGCGGTCGCGACGACGTGGTGTTCGTGACCCTGGGCACCGGGATCGGAGGGGGGATGGTCCTGGGTGGCCGCCTCTACCGGGGCTGCCACGGCTACGCCGGCGAGATCGGCCACATGGTGGTCGACCCTCGGGGCCCGGCCTGCCCGTGCGGTCGGCGAGGCTGCTGGGAGCGCTTCGCCTCCGGCAGTGGGCTCGGCCGCCTGGCCCGCGAGGCCGCCCACGCCGGTCGCGCCACCCGTGCGGTGGAACTGGCCGGCGGGGAGCCGGAGGCGGTGCGAGGTGAGCACGTGACCGCGGCCGCAGCCGAGGGTGACCAGGAGGCCATCGAGGTGATGTCGGCCTTCGGCTGGTGGGTGGCCGTGGGTCTTTCGAACCTGGCCAACGCGCTCGACCCAGAGGCCTTCGTGCTCGGCGGCGGCCTCGTCGAGGCGGGCGACGTGCTCCTCGAGCCGGTGCGGGTCTGCCTGTTCGAGTTGCTCGAGGTGGGCGGCACAGCGCCACGCCCGCCGGTCGAGGTCCTGCCCGCCGCCCTGGGCGAGCACGCGGGCGCCATCGGCGCCGCCCTCCTCGCCCGCCAGCCGCCAGGATGACGCCCCGCCCCGTTGCCACTGTGCCTGGGCGGCCGCCCCCCCGTCTCCACCCGTCGGGCCCCCGCCGGCGGGCCCCCCGCCGGCCCGCCCCCCGTCTCCACCGGCCGCGTCGTGTGGGCGGTTTTGGCTGTGATCAGCGATCGTGTGACCGCTTTTGGTCGCCGGAAGGACCCATGCGTCGGTGGAAGCGGCGGGCGCCGCTGCCCGAGCCGGGGGTGGCCCGCCGATGAAGGTCGGGATCACCCTGCCGCAGTTCCGGCCCA
>JAHWJQ010000032.1 GCA_019348305.1 Actinomycetota bacterium | reverse complement strand
GAGGCTGAGGCGGTGGCCCCCGACCCCGACGTCAAGTTGGGCGACCTCGAGGCGCTGCAGGGAGTGGTCAAGTTCCCGGTGCGCATCAAGTGCGCCACCCTCTCCTGGAACACCCTGGCCGAGGGCCTGGACGAGGCGCTCTCTCCGGCCTAGGTAGCCGTCGCGTCGGAGACGGGGGTGCGCAACTGCTCCCGCAATTCCGGCTCGTTGAGGTCGTCGCCGGCGGAGTGGCCCCAGAACCCAGGAGGGGCGACCAGATAGTCGAACAGCGACTGGAGCCGGTCGCCGTAGGAACCCCGTAGCTCCTGCATGATGGCCCATGCCTCCTCCCGGGGCCGGAGCCGCAGCCCCGCTTTCTCGGCCATGCCGTAGGCGTGGTGGAACGCTTCTTCGTTGAGGACGGCGGGGCCGCCCTTGGGGGGCTCGAGCCGGGCGCTGATCTCCTCGATGGCGCGCCGGCCGCGGCGGTAGGCGTAGAAGGGGGCTCGGGCCTCAGCCCCGGGCAGGAAGGCCACGGAGATGACCGCTGCGTCGACCACCACGCCCAGGGCGGTGATCCAGGACTGGCCACGGTGGTGGGAGCGGAAGAACGCCAGCATCGGATAGGAGGTGTGCGACTCGAGCAGCTCCGCTATCCACAGCTGCCAGTCCGTGAAGAACTTGTACAGCGTGTCGATGTCGCCGTCGGGGGCCTGGGAGAGCATGAGGCCGGCGGGGGTGATCCGCTCGCCCGACGCCAGGTCAAGGGTGAGCATGCGCGCCTCGCGCCGCCCGTAGGCGCCGTAGAGCACCGGCAGGTAGGAGATCACCAGGGCGATGGTGGCCAGGCCGGTCGCCGCCTCGGTGAGGGTGAGCAGCCGGGGCAGCATCCCGGTGGCCACGATGTCGCCGAAGCCGATGGTCAACAGCACGACGCCCGAGTAGTAGACGGACCCGCCCCAGTCGTCGAGGCCCTGCATCTGGTGGGACAGCGCGAGCCAGACCAGCGACCACCCGAAGAGCAGCCCGACCACCCAGATGGCGAGCAGCAGGAGCACCGACACCGGCGCGTAGAGACCGAGGAAGCGCTGCTGGCGATCGACGTTGCTGACCCGTCGGCCGAGCCGGGACCAGACCCGCCAGGACACCCGGTAGAACAGGCGGCTCGGGCGCCAGGCGGCGGCGCCGCCCCACGTGACGACCAAAGTGGCGGTCACGTCCGACGCCATCAGGGCCACGACCGCCAGGCCCGCGGCCAAGAGCACGACGTCGGCGGCCTCCATGGCCCGTAGGGTAAGCGAGCTAGTGGTGGCCGGAGGCGGTTCGGACTAACAGCGCGGTCCTCATAACCTCCACTGGTGTCCGTCGCCGCCCTCCGTCCCCTGCGCCACCGCGGCTACGCCCTGGTCTGGAGCGGCAGCCTCGTGTCCAACATCGGCACCTGGATGCAGACGGTGGCCGTCGGGGCCCTGGTCACGGACGTCACCCGCAACCCGGTCTGGACGGCGGTCGCCTTCGTCGCCGGCTTCCTCCCCATGGGCGTGCTCGCCCCCGTTGGCGGAGCGTTGGCCGACCGGCTGGACCGCCGGCGCTTCGCCATCATGGCCACGGCAGTCGAGGCCGCGCTCGCCGCCACCCTTGCCGGGCTGGTGGCCGCTGGTCGGACCGAACCGGCGGTGGTGACCGGGCTCGTCTTCTTGTCCGGGTGCGTCTCGGCGTTGAGATTGCCGGTCCAGCACGCCATGCTGCCCGACCTGGTCCCTGCCGAGGACATCGTGGGGGCCGTCAGCTTGGGTTCGGCCCAGTGGAACCTCGGGCGGGTGTTGGGGCCGGCGCTGGCCGGGGTGGTGATCGTCGTCGGGTCCTTCGCGCTCGCCTTCGCCATCAATGCCTTGTCGTTCCTGGCCGTCATCGTCGCCCTGGTGCTGGTCCCCCTGCCGATGACGGATGGCGCCGCACCCTCCGGGGGGCTGCTGGCCCACATGCGGGCCGGCGCTGCCGTGGTGCGCGAAGAGCCCGGTTGCCGTGCCGCGTTGCTGCTCATCGCCTTGGCCGCCGGCCTGGCCGCCCCGTTCATGGCGCTCATCCCGGCCATGGCCGACCTGCTCGTCGAGGGTGGGCGCAAGGCGCTGGCCGGTGCCACCGGCGCGCTCACCACCGCCCAGGGAGTGGGCGCCGTCATCGGAGCACTGGTCTTCCCCAGCCTGGTCCTGCGTTTCGGGCGCCGGCGCATGATCACCTGCGTGCTGCTGGCGACACCGCTGGCCCTGGCCGTCTACGCCTGGTCGCCGTCAGTGCCGGCCGCCGTGGCCAGCCTGTTGTTGGTGGGAGGCTCCTACATCTGCGTCCTGTCGGGGCTGTCGGCCGTCGTCCAGTTGCGGGCGCCGGCTGAGTACCGGGGCCGGGTGCTCAGCCTCTTCTTCGCCACCCTCTCCATCGTGTTCCCCCTGGGGGCGCTGGTCCAGGGGGCGCTGGCCGAACGGGTGGGACTGCGAACCACGACCGTCGCCGGCGGCGCCAGCCTCGCCGCCGCCGTGATCGGGCTGAGGGTGCTGCGCCCGACGGTCCTGGCTGCCCTCGACGACCCAGCCGAAGCCCGCCCCGATCAGCGCGACGAACACCCGCCCGAGGCCCCGATCGTGACCGACGCCGGTGCCGCTCAGGCGGCAGGTTGAGCGCTCGGGTCAGGGGGGCGATTCGCCGGGCAGGGAAGCTTCCCGCATACTGGTGCGTCCGAAAAGGTACGGAAGGTCGGTCAGTGCAAGTCTCACTTCCCCGAAACGTGATCTGCACGGCCGTCGCGCTCTGCCTGGTGGCCGCCGGGTGTACCGGCTCGGGGGCCCAGGAGCGGGCGGCCAACGGTCGTGACACCACCACCTCCTCCTCTTCCACGACCACCACGGTCGAGCCGACGACGACCAGCACAACCACCACGTCGCTGGCCACGTCGACGACGCCCCCGCCGCCACCCCCGGGCCTCGGCCGGGAGTCGCGCGGGGCCGAGGTCCAGGCCCTCGAGCAGAAGCTGACCGAACTCAAGTACGACACCGGCAAGGTCGATGGCGTCTTCGACGCCGCCACCGGGCATGCCGTGATGGCCTTCCAGAAGGCCAACGGCCTGCCCCGTTCCTCGCGGGCCACCGACGACGTCCTCGCGGCGCTGGCGACGGCGAGCGAGCCGGCGGCGATGCTGCCCGCCGGCGGCGCCGACCGGGTTGAGATCGATCTCAAGCGCCAGATCCTCCTGCTCTACAAGGGCGGGTCGTTGTTGCGGGTGCTGTCGGTCTCCACGGGCAACAACAAGCGCTACTGCGTCGACGGCCAGTGCGCCACCGCCGTTACCCCGGGTGGTTCGTTCAAGGTGAACCGCAAGATCCGGGGGCTCCGGGTGAGCCGGCTGGGCAAGCTGTTCAATCCGCTCTACTTCAACGGCGGCATCGCCATCCACGGCTCGCCGTCCGTCCCCGCTGGACCGGCGTCCCATGGCTGCGTGCGCATCCCGATGCACGCCTCGCTGTGGTTCTTCGACACCGTCCCCTCGGGCACGCCCGTCTACGTGATCGGCGGCGCCAAGGCTCCTGTCCCGTTCAACGAACAGGCTCCGCCCGACGACGGCTCCTCGGCCACCACCGCGCCCACCACCTCTTCGACCTCGTCGACCTCTTCGACCTCGACGTCGACGACCCTGTTCGTCCCGGCCGAGACCACCACGTCGACCACGTCGTCGACCACGTCGACCACCAGCCCCGGGTTCACGGGCTAGGGCGCAGCCCGCAGCCGGCGCCAAGCGGGCACAGCCGCGGCGCGGCCTGCTGGAGGAGGCGGGCTCCGAAGCGGCGCATCCCGTCGGCGTCGGCGACGCGTCCCGGGTCGGCTTGCTGCAGCAGCTCGGCCATCGAGAACAGCGAGCCACCACTTTCGAGCATGTGGTCAGTGGTGGCCAGCATCACCGCTTTCACCTCCGACCACGGCACCGTCCGAGGCCCGTCCTCCCCGGTGTAGCCGATGCCGGAGCCGTCGAGGCTGGTGGCGTCCACGCTCAGCATCTGGCCGTCGTGCAGCGTGATCCCAGCAGTGAAAGCAACCTCGGCCATCGGCTCTCCTTGGGTGTCCTCGATCTCCGACCGAGCTGAGGGGCATCAGTCTTCCCCGGGCAGTCTTCCCCGCCAACGAGGCGTGCCGTTTCACCGCCGCCGTTCGTAGAGAGCAGCGGCAGGGCACGATGAGAGGGTGGACGAGCAACTCGCCGAAGCCTCTGACCTGTTGCGCGACGAGCACGGCTTGGCCGTGAAGGTGGAGGACCGGACCATCGTGCTGGGAGAGCCAGTAAAGGGCGACCTGGGCCACGCCGTGCTGCGGGTTCTGGGCGTGGCCCAGGACGCCTCTCCGGTCGGCGCCGCTGCTCACGGCGCCGCCGGCGTCGCCGCCGGAACCTGGCGCAGCCCGGAGCTGTACCTGGCTCGGTGGACCAAGGGCAGACGGTGGGTGGTCGGCTATCGGCTCACCGGCGGGGCCAAGCCCAACGACTACGTCCGTACCGAGGGGCGCATCCCCACCCGGCTGGAGACGGGCAACTGGTACGGCGACGTTCCTGACGCGGTGACCGAGGCCTTCTTGGAGGCGGGCCTGCTCTTGGACGAGCCACCGTTCCCGGTACCGTTACCGGCTCAGCAAGCGCGAGCCGAGCCGCCCCCCGCACGCCGGCCCCCGGCGCCGGCGAAGCGGGCAAGGCCGGCTCCTGAGCGACGAGCGGACCCAGCCAAGCCCGCAGCTGATCGGGGGCCGAGGACCGAGGCGCGCCGGCTGTGCCCGACATGTCGGATGCACAAGGGCGCCGCCCAGTTCGTCGCCGGTTCCGACCTCTGCGTCGACTGCCGTTAGCGACTGGCTTTCACCCCTCTTCGAGCAGGAAGTCGAGGACGTAATCCTGCACGATCCGATCCAGCCGCTCGGAGATCTCACAACGGCGGAGGTGACCTTTGAGCTGGTCGGGGAGCGCGTCGAAGTAGTCGCGGGTCATGGTGAGGTCATGGTCGGCGAAGGTGGGGAAGTCGTTGGCCATCACGCCAACGATGAGCACCGGCCTGGGGTAGGAAGAGGTGTTCGGGGTGCCGCGGTGGATGGTGAGCCCCGAGCGAATCGACACGTCGCCCCGCTTGGCCAGGCGTGGCTGCACCCGCCCGGAGTACCGGCCGTACAACGTCGCTGGCACCCGCATCCCCTGTTCGAACTCGGCGTCGTCGTCGAAGTGTGAGCCGGGGACGATCTCGAGAGGGCCCATCTCGGGGGTGACGTCGACGCAGGTGGCATTGACGGCGAGGGAGCTGAGCCGCCCGGTCGCCTTGGTCTCGTCGGGAACCGGGAAGTCGCGATGCAGCGGCTGTCGCACCGCGCCGGGCAGGGCGACGTCGAAGCCCACTTCGACGAACTGGTAGTCGTCGCCCAGCACCTCCCGGCACAGCGCGTACAGCGCCGGATGGGTGACCAGGTCCTGGAACCCCCGCAGCCGCTGGGGGTGCACGGCGAAGTAGTAGCGCCTCGCCTCCTCCCCCGGCCCGCGCGGGACCCGCCCGTTGCCTCCCGAGGGCCCCGACGCCCGGTCGGCTTGTTCCGCCTCTGCGTAGAGGATCTCGAAGTCGGCCAGCATCTGGTCGGCCCACTCCGGGGGTAGGGCGCCCCTGAGGGCGACGATGCCGTCACGGTAGATGGCTTCGCTCAGCGTGCCTGCGCCGGCATCGGCTGTCGGAGTTTCGGTCATCTTCGTCTCCCCTGGCTCGTCGACGCGCAAGCCTAAGGCCGGCACTGCGTCAATTACGGTTGACAATCCGGGAACGTCAACGTAGGATGACAGCGTGAACGAGGCGACGGCAGTGGCTACCGATGCCACCAGCAAGGACCCCGCAGTGGGGCTGAAAGCGGTGGCGGCACTGCGCCAGCTAGCGGAGCGGCTGGAGACGCTGCAGGTCGATCGAGCCCGGCGCCAGGGCTGGACATGGCAGGAAATCGCCGACGTGCTCGGGGTGTCCAGGCAGGCGGTGCACAAGAAGCACGCGGTGAAGGCCCTTCTGCGGCGGGGGCGGTAGCGATGTTCGAGCGCTTCAGTGCCGACGCCCGGGCGGTACTCCTGCTGGCTCAAGAGGAGTCCCGCCGCTTCGGCCACGACTACCTCGGTACGGAGCACCTTCTCCTCGGTCTCGCCGCCCATGGTGCCAACGGTGCTGCAGACGTGTTGCGCCAGCTGGACATGGACCTGCCGAGGCTTCAGCAAGCGCTGGTGCGGATGCTCGGGCCCGGCACCGCCGCCGCCGGGTCGCCGCTCACGTTGGACGACGACCTCGCGCTCCGGTCTGTCGGCATCGACATGAGCGTCGTCAGGGCCAAGGTGGAAGAGGTCTTCGGCCAGGGAGCGCTCGACCCCGTACCGCCCCGGCGCCGCCCGCTGCGTCGGCGTCGTCGGCGGTGTCGCCACGCCGGCGCCGAAGTCCCGCACCGACCGTTCGCTCCGAGAGCGAAGAAGTCGCTGGAGATGGCGCTGCGAGAGGCCCTCGCCCTGGGCCACAGCTGGATCGGGCCCGAGCATGTCCTGTTGGGAATGCTGCGGGTACGTGACTGCCTGGCAACGACCATGCTTCGCCGCCAGGCCATCGCCGTCGACGAGCTCGAGGCGCGCCTTTTGGCCCAGCTCCGCGCAGGAGGGGGCGGCACACCGTAACGGGAGCGGGGCCGCCCGGCGACAATGGGGCAATGAGCGATCAGCCGCAGGGGCCGGGATGGTGGCAGGCGAGCGACGGCAGGTACTACCCGCCCGAGGCGGCCACCAGAGCGGAGCCGCCTCCCTCGACCCCGCCATTCGGCAGTTCGCAACAGGACATCTACCGGACCGGTCCACCGCCGGCAACGTCACCGCCGACGTCGGGAAAGGCGACGGCCGCGCTCGTGCTGTCGATACTGTCGTTCTTCGCCTGCCCCGTGATCGCCGCCATCGTGGCGTTGGTCCTGGCCAGCGGCGCCAAGCGCGAGATCGCGTCCTCCTACGGCAGGGTCGGCGGCGAGGGCATGGTCAAGGCCAGCCGGATCATCTCCGTCATCAACATCGTGTTGTTCGTGTTGCTGGGGGCACTGATCGCGTTCGCCATCGCCGTACCGACCTTCTTCGGGGCACGCGACCATGCTTTGGACCGCGACGCCCAGTCGAACCTTCGCAGCGCGTTCACGGCCGAGCAGGACTACCGCAGCGAGACCGATATGTGGACAGTCGATCCTGCCGAGCTGGCTGCGATCGAACCCGCGCTGCAATACGAAGCCGGCGACAGGCCGGTGGTCGAGGGGATCGTGTACGTGTTCGTCGAGGACACCCTCGTGGGCCTCTCCGCCAGGAGCGAGTCCGGCACCTGCTTCTACCTGATGTCGGATTCCACCGACTCCAGCGTCGGCTACGCCGAAGACGTGGACTGCGGGCGAACGCAGGACCAGGACTACCAGACCGCCTGGGACTGATCCCGGCGGCCGCGCACGACCAAAACTGGCCAGACGTGGGCGGCGTCCCGGCGGTCAGGCGAAGGGATCGGCGAAGGGGTCTTCGGCCACCTTGGCCGGCTCCGCCGCCCCGTCGACGTAGGGGGCGTAACCGGTCTGCTCCAACTCTTCGGCCAGCTCGGGGCCGCCGGTGCGCACGATGCGGCCACGGGAGAGCACGTGGACCACGTCGGGCCTGAGCTCGAGCAGCAATCGGGTGTAGTGCGTGATGGCAAGGACCCCGAGTCCGGTTTCGGTGGTCGCCGCCTCCACCCGTCGGCTCACCGCCCGCAGCGCATCGACATCGAGGCCGGAGTCGATCTCGTCGAGAATGGCGATCTTGGGCTGGAGCACCCCGAGCTGCAGCGCCTCGTTGCGCTTGCGCTCGCCTCCCGACATGTCGACGTTGAGCGGCCGGGTGAGGAAGCGCTCGTCGAAGCCAATGCGCCCCGCCTCCACCCGGGCCCTCGCCACCACCTCGGCCGGATCGCGGCCGGCCGCCACCGCCGCCTCCTCCAACGTCTCGAACAGGCTCACCCCGGGTACCTCGGTCGGGTACTGCATGGCGAGGAACAGCCCGGCATGAGCCCGCTTCCACGCCGGGAGTCCGAGCAACTCGATGCCGTCGAGGCTGACCGACCCACCGAGCACCTCGTACCCCGGCCGGCCCATGACCACGTGCGACAGCGTGCTCTTGCCCGAGCCGTTCGGCCCCATGACGGCGTGGACCTCGCCTGAGCGGACCGTAAGGTCGATGCCGCGGAGGATCTCCTGGCCGGCCACACCGGCCCGGAGGCCGGAGATCACGAGCTCGCTCATGGCGCCACCACCATCACGTCGTCACCGCGGATGCTGACCTCGTAGACGGGGACCGGCTTGGTGGCGGGCAGGCTTTGCGGCTCGCCGGTCACGAGGGAGAACGTGCTGCCGTGCTTCCAGCACTCGATCTCCTGCTCGTCGGCCAGCACGTCGCCGTCGGCCAGCGAGTAGTCCTCGTGGCTGCAACGGTCGCCCAGTGCGTAGAAGTCGTCGCCGATCCGCACGACGCAGATGCGATGACCGCCGACGTCGAACCGGCGAGCCTCCCCCGGCGCCAGCTCCTCGCGGCTGCACAGCCGCAGCTCAGGCACCGGCCACCACCTTGTCGAGTTTGCGCCTCACGGCCCGACGCAGCGGGTCGCGCAGGCCGGGCAGGGGGACCGAGGACACGATCTCGTCGAAGAAGCCGAAGATGATGAGGCGTTGGGCTACCTCGGTGGGCACGCCTCGGCTCTCCAGGTAGAAGATGTGCTCCTCGTCGACCGGGCCCGTGGCCGACGCGTGGCCACAGCTACGGATGTCGTTCTCGTTCACGATCTCGAGGTTGGGGACGGAGTCGACGTGGGCGCCCTCGCCCAGCACGAGGTTGCGGTTGGCCAGGAAGGAGTCGGTGGCCTTGGCGCCCTCGCGGACCTTGATCAGGCCGGTGTAGACGCCGTGGGCCTCGTCGGTCACGGCGCCCTTCAACGACAGGTTGCTCTTCGAGCGCGAGGCCCGGTGGTCCTGGAGCGAGCGGAAGTCGTGGACCTGATCGTCCTCACCGAAGTAGACGCCGAAGATCTCGGCCACCCCTCCCTGGCCGGCCAGGGAGGCAGCCACGTAGAGCCGGGCGTAGTCGCCTCCCAAGGCCATCAGCCACGACCGGAGGGTGGCGTCGCGGCCCGGGCTCATCAGCAGGTGCCCCGTCTGCCAGACCTCCGGGCCGAGTTCCTGCACGCCCACGTAGTCGACGTGGGCGCCGTCGCCGGATCGGACCTCGACGACGGGGCTCACGTAGGCGGGGCCGTCGTCTGAGACCCAGTGGTCGACCACGGTGACCTGGCTGGCTGCGCCGGCCTCGACGACCAGGTGGGGGAAGGCGCCCACGCCGGCGCCGGTGGCCCGCTGGACCACCACCACGGGGCCCTCGACCACCACGCCGTCTGGCACCCGGATCACGACGACCTCGGGGACGAAGGCGTCGTGGAGAGCGGTGAGGGCGTCGGGGTCCGGGGGCTCGAGTAGCTGGACCGCTTCGGTGGCCGGCCCCACCGTGACCCCGTGGCCGGCGGCAGCCTGGCCCACGACCGCCTGGACCAGGCGGCCGTCGACGGTGACCACCACCGCCGCCGGCTCGGCCACGGCGTCGATGACAAGGCTGTCGGCTGCCCCCGCAGCGGAGCCCGGAGAGGCAGCGCTGAGCCGGTAGCGGGAGAGGTCGAGCTCGCCAATGGGCGTGTAGCGCCACAGCTCCTCGGCGGCCGTGGGCAGTTCCAGCGCCGCGAAACGGTCGTACGCGGCCAGGCGCCTGGCGCGAAGCCACGGCGGGCCGGCAAGTGCGGCCGATCGGTCAGCGGTGAAATCGCTCAGCGGGGGGTCCCTCAGGTCGCGAGTGGGGGCGGTGGCCCGCCCCGGTTGGGCAATCCTAGAGGCGGCGCCAGCGTGAACCTTCCCTCGGCCGCCCCGACCACCCTGCCCCCCACCCGCACCTGGCCCTGCTCGGCGTGGACCTCGATGAGACAGGGCCGGCCGATCTCGTGGCCCTGGTGGATGACCAGGTCCTCCGCCATCCCCCACAGGCGCCGGGCCAGCAACCCGATCGGGCCCGCCGCTGAGCCGGTTCCCGGGTCCTCCGGGACCGTCGAAGCGGGGATGAACACCCTGGCGTGCAGGGTCTCGTCGTCGAGCCGGGCGAAAGCGGCCACGCCCGTCGTCTTGGCCGACTCTGCCACTGCCCTGAGGGGACCGGGTCGTGGGTCGAGTCTGTCGATGCGTTGTCGGGTGGGCACGAGGACGTAGCGGGTTCCGCCCACCTCGGCCACCCAAGCCGCGTCGGCCGGCCCAGGAACCAGACCGAGTGCCTGCACCGCCGGCGCCGGCGACACCTCCGTCAACACGGGGTCGGGCTGGGTCATCACCGCGCCCTCGTCGGTGGCGACCACCTCGACCGTCGCCCCGGTCGTGCGCTGCGTCCACCGCCCGGCCCCGAGCGCCCAGGCGGTGCCGAGGGAGGGGTGGCCGGCGAAGGGGAGCTCCCCTGCCGGCGTCCAGATGCGCAGGTCGTAGGCCAACGGGCCGGTACGGGTGACGAAGGTCGTCTCGCTGAGGTTGACCTCGCGGGCCAGGGCGGCCATCACGGGCTCGGGGGCGGGCTCCAACACCACGCAGACGGCGTTGCCCGCCAGTGGAGCGTCGGTGAACACGTCGACGATCCGGTACGGCAGCTCGATTGCCAGGCCGACCATGCCCTTACCATCGCGCGCCATGACCAGGTCCTCTGAGGTGCTCACCGTCGAGCGGCGAGACGGGGTGGCCACGCTGTGGCTCGACAACCCGAAGAAGCGCAACGCCATGGGGGCCCGGTTCTGGAACGACCTGCCGCTGGAGATGGGCGAGCTGTCTGACGATCCCCTGGTGCGGGCCATCGTGCTGGCCGGCCGTGGCCCGATGTTCAGCGCCGGCATCGACGTCGAGTTCCTGGCCGCCGGCGCCGGCACCGCCGGACAGCCCGGCGACCCCCCACCTTCGTCGTCCGCCGCTCGCGCCGTCCGCACCTACCAGGGGCTGAAGCGACTGCAGGCGGCGATCACCTCGGTCGCCGACTGCCCGAAGCCGGTCATCGCCGCCGTCCATGGCTGGTGCATCGGCGCCGGCGTCGACCTCATCACCGCCTGCGACATCCGGCTGGCCTCGGCCGATGCCCGATTCTCGGTGCGAGAGACCCGCCTCGCCATCGTGGCCGACGTGGGCACGCTCCAGCGGCTTCCCCGCATCGTCGGGTCGGGGCACGCGGCCGAGCTCGCCCTGACGGCCAAGGACATCTCCGCGGACCGAGCCCTGGCCATCGGCCTCGTCAACCACGTGGTCGAGGACCACGACTCGGTGGTGGCCGCGGCTCGCGACATGGCGGCCGAGATGGCGGCGCTGTCGCCGCTGGCCGTTCAGGGCACCAAGGCCGTCCTGCGCCACGCCCACGACCACTCGGTGGCCGAGAGCCTCGACTACGTCGCCCTCTGGAACACCGCCTTCGCCGGCTCCAACGACGTGGCCGAAGCCCTGGCCGCCTTCGTCGAGAAGCGCCCCCCCAACTTCACGGGCACCTAACAGGAACAGGGTGAAGGGCGATCCGGCTTTGCCGGTCGCCTGGAACGCTTTTGAGCTCGGCGAGGAAGCTCTGCTTCCGAGCCGATACCTCAGCGCTTGCGGAAGCGCTCCTTGAGGCGGTCGAGGATGCCGGCGCCGGCTCGCTCGCCCTGCTCGCGGGCCCTCTGGCGCTGCACCTCCGACACGATGTCGGGACCGGCGGCGTTCAAGATGTCCTCGGCCTCGTCGAGGACCGCTGCCGCGTCATCGTTGAGCTCGATGATCTCGGGCTCGTCAGGCACCTGCGGCCGCACCAGGCCACCGAGGTCCCAGCCGATGTCGGCCATGCGGCGCTCGTAGCGCGAGCAGTTGTCAGGGCAGCGCCACGGCGCCTCTGGAGCGAGGTCGAGCACGCAGAAGCGGGCCACCTCACCGGAGCGGTAGGTGCGGCTCTGGAAGTTCTTGCAATCCTCCCGCATGGGCACGGCGGTCTAGCGGCTCCTGAGCTTGGACAGCAGGCGCAGCAGCTCGAGGTACAGCCACACGAGCGTCACCATCAAGCCGAAGGAGGCGTACCACTCCATCCACTTGGGGGCACCGGCCTCCACCCCCGCTTCGATCAGGTCGAAGTCGAGGAGCAGGTTGAACGAAGCGATGCCCACCACGGCCAGGCTGAACAGGATGCCCACGGCGCCGTTGTCGTGGATCATCGGGATGTCGGCCCCGAAGAGACGCATGACGATCGAGATCAGGTAGACGGCCATCACGGCGAGGGTGGCGGCGATCACACCCTTGCGCAGCCGGTCGGTCACGCGGATGGTGCGGCTGGCGTACAGGCCCAGCATGATGGCGAAGACGGCGCCGGTGAGCATCACCGCCTGCAGGACGATGCCCTCGTAGCGGAAGTTGTAGACCGCCGAGATGGCCCCCAGCACCAGCCCCTCCACGGCGGCGTAGGCGGGGGCGGTGTAGGGCGAGACCTTGGGCTTGAAGATCGTGACGACGGCGATGCCGAACCCGCCAAGAACAGCCAGGAGCAACCAACCGGGGATGCGGACCGTCTCGCCGTCCCCCGCCGACTGCCAGCCCACCCAGGCGGTGGCCAACAGGATGGGCAAGAGGATGCCCGACTTCAGGACGACGCCCTCGACCGTCATCCTCGTTCGCCACGGTTCCGTGCCGGCGCGGCCGCCCACGGCTTCGGGAGCGAGTGTCAGCAGGCGCTCGGGGGCGAAGGTCTTTTCGTTGAGAGCAGGGTTGGCCATCAGGCACTCCTTAGTACGGCCGGGGTGAGTCTTGGTTGAAGCGTACGGTGTGCCCGCCGTTATGCGGGGGTGGGCTGGCAGGAATTTCAGCCCACCGACGTCAGCCGACGGCGCCTTCCATCTGCAACTCGATCAGCCGGCTCCACTCCACCGCGTACTCCATGGGAAGCGTCCGGGTGATCGGCTCGATGAAGCCGTTCACGATCATCCCCATGGCCTGCTCCTCCGACAGGCCCCGGCTCATCAGGTAGAAGAGCTGGTCCTGGCTCACCTTGGACACGGTGGCCTCGTGGCCGATGGAGGCGTCCTTCTCGGCGATCTCCTGGCGGGGGTAGGTGTCGGAGCGGGAGAGGTCGTCGAGCAGCAGCGCGTCACAGCGCACGAAGGCCTTCGAGCGCGCCGCCCCCTCCTCGATCTTGACCAGACCCCGGTAGGAGGTGCGGCCGCCGTCCTTGCTGATCGACTTCGAGACGATGGTCGAGGTGGTCTCGGGAGCGGCGTGGATCATCTTGGCGCCGGCGTCCTGGTGCTGGCCAGGACCGGCGTAGGCCACCGACAGCACCTCGCCGGAGGCCTTGGGACCGGCCAGTACCACCGACGGGTACTTCATGGTCAACCGGGAGCCGATGTTGCCGTCGATCCACTCCACGTGGGCTTCGGCCTCGGCCCGGGCCCGCTTGGTCACGAGGTTGTAGACGTTGGGCGACCAGTTCTGGATCGTCGTGTAGGTGATGCGGGAGCCGGGGAGGGCGACGAGCTCGACGACGGCCGAGTGCAGCGAGTCAGAGGTGTAGACGGGGGCCGAGCAGCCCTCGATGTAGTGCACCTGGGCACCCTCGTCGGCAATGATCAGCGTCCGCTCGAACTGGCCGGCGTTCTCGGAGTTGATGCGGAAGTAGGCCTGCAGCGGCATCTCCACGTTGACCCCGGGCGGGACGTAGATGAACGAACCACCCGACCACACGGCGGTGTTGAGGGCGGCGAACTTGTTGTCGGCGGGCGGGATGATCGTGGCGAAGTACTTCTTCACGATCTCCGGGTGCTCGCGCACCGCGGTGTCCATATCGGTGAACAGGATCCCCCGGGCCTCGAGGTCCTCCCGGTTCTTGTGGTACACGACCTCGGAGTCGTACTGGCTGGTGACCCCGGCGAAGTAGCGCTGCTCGGCCTCGGGGATGCCCAGCTTTTCGTAGGTGCGCCGCATCTGCTCGGGCAGCTCGTCCCACTCGCTGACCTGGCTCTCGGTCGGCTTGAGGTAGTAGTAGATGTCCTGGAAGTCGAGGCCGGGCATGTTGGCGTGGAACCAGGCGCCCTCGTAGGGCTTGCGGATGAAGTGGCGATAGCCCCGCAGGCGGAAATCGGTCATCCACTGCGGCTCGCCCTTGAGCAGCGAGATCTCCCGCACCACGTCCTCGGAGAGGCCCTTCTTGGGCTTGATGACGTAGTCGACTTCGTCGATCCAGCCCAGCTTGTACCGGCCGAGGTCGAGACCTGCTTCGATGGTGGCCATCAGGTGTCAGCTCCAGTTGCTGGTCGGGTAATTTCCACTACGTGGATAGTAACAATCCCGAGGGGCTAGAACTTCCCGGTCGGCGTGTCACCCGCTCGCCGGGAGGGGTGGTCGGAATTGTTCCGCCGTTCTTGGGATGATTGGGAGGCCTGCCGACGTTTGTAGGAAGAGCCCAGGTGGGCACGAAGGAGTTTCGATGGAGACCCAGGCCCGAGATCAGATCGACCAGTGGAGGACGGAGACGGCCGACAAGCCCCTCCAGTCCGCGCAGCAGGTGCAGGATCGCCTGCTCGACCTCTACGCCACCCTGCGCGCCTACCCGGTCATCGGCGAAGTAGAGAAGTGGCTGGCGCTC
>JAHWJQ010000328.1 GCA_019348305.1 Actinomycetota bacterium | reverse complement strand
TTGTTCAGCCACCTCCTGCGCCTTGTCCGCCCAGCCCTGCCAGACGCGGTCGTGCCGGGCGCGGAGGTGGGCCCTCCGCTGGTCGCGCTGTTGGGCGCGTTCGGCCGTCTCGTCCGAGACGATCGCGCGGCAGGTCTCGAGCAGCAGCGGCAGAGCGACCGCAGTGTCGGCCGTCACCCGGACGTCGGCCGGCAGCGCCTCCGCGTAGTCCTCGCTCCAGGAGGAGATGCCGAGATCGCCGAAGCCCAGTTCGAGTACGCGGCAGTCGTCGGAGATCCGGTTGGTGATGGTGCGCGTCGTCGACTCGAGCTTCTGCGTCGGCTTGCCCATGTCCTTGGTGTCGACGAACAGCACGCAGTCGGCGTCCTCGAGCGCGTCGGAGCCGGTGACGTTGAGCGGGTGGCGGTTCGGGAAGTTCAGTCGCCAGTGCGTCTCGATCGCGCCGATGCCGACGAGCTCGGCGAGCTCCACCAGCACGTCGAAGGTCTCCGGGTCGCGGCCGGGGTAGCCGAGCACCATCACAGGGCGGCCCGCCGAGCAGAGCTCGTGCGCGAGCGACCGCAGCGCCTCTGGCTCCGGCGCGAGCCGTGACGGCGGCGTCGCGATCCGCGGCAGGTCGTCGAGCGGGACCGGCGTCTCGACGCGGTCCTCCTGCAGGGCGGCGTCGAGCGCGACGTACACCGGCCCGCGCGGCTCCTCGACGGCGATCCGGTACGCCCGGCCGAGCACCGTCGGCACCGAGGCCAGCGAGCGCGGCTCGTGGTCCCACTTGGTGTACGGCCGAACCGCCTGCCCCTGCACGTTCGCGGAGTGGATCCAGTCGATGTTCGGGCGGCGACGCTCGTGGGCCGCCGGGCCGGAGCCGCCGAGGACGATGACGGGCACCCGGTCGATGTAGGCGTAGTAGACGCCCATCGTGCCGTGCAGCAGGCCCACGAGGTCGTGCAGGACGACGGCCATCGGCTCGCCGGTCACCTTCGCGTAGCCGTGGGCCACGCCGAGCGCCAGCTTCTCGTGGGGGCACTCGATCATCGTGATCTCGTCGCCGCCGTAGTTGACCAGCGAGTCGTGCAGGCCGCGGAAGGACGAGCCGGGATTGAGGCTGACGTACTTCAGGTTCAGCCCGCGCAGCACGTCCACCATGACGTCCGAGCCCCACTCGGGCTTGTCGTACGGGGCGAAGTTGCTCATCGGTTGCCTTCCAGGAGAGCCGTGAGGACGTCGTCGACGGTGTGGACCCGGCACATCCGCGGGAAGACCTTGTCGAGGAAGAAGGCGCGCTGCTCCGCGAACCCGTGGCAGCCGTCGCGCACCACGACGACCTGGAAGTCCATGTCGCGCGCGGCGTAGGCGGTGGAGGCGATGCCGACGTGGGTCGAGCCGCCGACCAGCAGGACGGTGTCGATGCCGGCCGAGCGCAGCGAGAGCTCGAGGTGCGTGCCGCAGAACGCCGACCACCGGTGCTTGGGGACGTCGTAGTCGGAGGAGCGCTGGCCCAGCTCGGCCAGCACGCGCAGGCCCGGCGAGCCGGAGGCGTGCGGCGGCCGGGTCGGCGGGCGGCGGTCCGCCGTCCAGGGCCGCAGCTGCTGGTCGGTGTCGGTCAGCGTCTTCGCGAAGTCGGCGCCGTCGGCTCGGTGGTCGGCGCGCGCCCAGAACACAGCGACGCCGGCCTCGCGGGCGCCGCCGAGCAGGCGCTGCACGGGCCGGACGCTGCCCGCCTCCTCGATCGCGGAGCGGTAGGCCTCGAGCATGTCGAAGACCACGACGCCCGTGCGGGCGGGGTCCAGCTGCAGCTCTCTCACAGCAGCGTCACCGTGACGCTCTTCTCCCGCGTGTAGGACAGCAGCTCCTCGAGGCCGTTCTCCTTGCCGAGTCCGCTGTTCTTCCAACCGCCGAAGGGGATCCCGGTGGGGCGGCGCCCGGTCCCGTTGACGTAGACGTAGCCCGCCTCGAGGGCGCGCGCGGTGCGGATCGCGGTGCTCACGTCGTTGGTCCAGACGTTGGCCGT
>JAHWJQ010000327.1 GCA_019348305.1 Actinomycetota bacterium | reverse complement strand
AGCCCACGCAGGGCCCGCATGACCTCCACCACCTCGGGCCGGTCGAGCAGCGACCCGGGCAGGCGGTGCGGGATGTCCCGGGCAGCGAGGGCGGGCGCGATCACGTCGAGCTGCGCGCGGGTCCGGGTGAGCACGGCCATCGACGACCAGGCCCTCCCGCCCCGCCAGCGGGCCTCGAGGAGGCGGTGCGCCACCGCGGACGCCTCCGCCACCTCGTCGGCGTGCCCGGTGAGCTCGGGCAGCGGCCACCTGGTGTGGTCGCGACGCCCACCCACGGGCGCGCTCGGCGCCTGGAGGATCGAGGCCGCGGCGGCAACGATCGGCGCCGTGCTGCGGTGGTTGGTGCCGAGGCGGTGGACGGCTCCGGGTGGGAGGCTCGACGCCAGGTCGACCAGCAGGCGGGGGTCGACGACGTCGCAGAGGAAGCCGCCGAGGCTGTCGCGCCCGAGACGCGCCTGCTCGGACCCGTCGACAGCTCCTGGCTCACGGCCAGCCTGGCGCCGCTGGCCGCCGGCTTCGTGCGCAACTGGACCCAGACCAGCGAGGCGCTCGCGCGCTACACCGCAGACGTCGCGCGCCTGAGCTCGGCTGCCGCGGCGCCCCCGGCCACGGACGCCGAACCGGTCGCCGAGCCGGCGCCGGGCGACAAGCGCTTCCGCGACCCGGCATGGCAGCGAGACCCGTACTTCCGCACGCTCGGGCAGGGCTACCTGCGCTGGGCGCAGCTGATGACCGAGCTGGCCGACACCGCCGCACCCGACGGGCCCGTCGGCGAGCGCGCCCGCTTCGCCACCCGGGCCGTCGTCGACGCCTGCGCCCCGACCAACTTCTTCTGGGGCAACCCCGAGGCGCAGCGCCGGGCGGTCGAGACCCAGGGCCAGAGCATCGTCGACGGGCTGCAGAACTTCATCGACGACCTCGAGCACAACGGCGGCCGGCCGCGCCAGGTGGACACCTCGCCGTTCCGGCTCGGGGAGAACCTCGCGTCGACGCCCGGTCGCGTCGTCTACCGGAACGCGCTCATGGAGCTGATCCAGTACGCGCCGCAGACCGAGACGGTGCACGAGGTGCCGCTGCTCGTCTGCCCGCCGTGGATCAACAAGTACTACATCCTGGACCTGTCGCCCGGCCGCAGCTTCGTCGAGTGGGCCGTCCAGCACGGTCACACCGTGTTCGCCATCAGCTACCGCAACCCGGACTCCGCGATGGCCGACTGGCGCCTGGACGACTACCTGCTGAACGGGCCACGTGCCGCGCTCGACGTCATCGAGGACATCACCGGCAGTCGAGAGGTCAACATCGCGGCGCTGTGCGTCGGCGGAACCCTGACCGCGATGCTGATGGCCTGGCTCGCCGAGGCGGGTGAGCAGCGTGTCCGCAGCGCGACGCTGCTCAACACGCTGCTCGACTTCGCGGACCCTGGCGCGCTCGGCCTGTTCACGGACGAGGCGAGCGTCGATGCGCTCGTCGAGCAGATGGACGCGACCGGCTACCTCGACGCCTCCGCGATGGCCGGCACGTTCGACGTGCTGCGCGCCAACGACCTGATCTGGAACTACGTCTCCCGCAACTGGCTGCTCGGCGAGTCACCGCCCGCCTTCGACATCCTCACCTGGAACGCCGACGCCACCCGCCTGCCCAAGGCGCTGCACGCGTTCTACCTGCGCGCCTGCTACGTCGAGAACCAGCTCGCCCGCGGCGTCCTCGAGCTCGCCGGGCTGCCCGTGCGCCTGGACAAGGTGACCGGTGACGTCTTCGTCGTGGCCGCGCAGAACGACCACATCGTGCCGTGGCGCTCGGCCTACCGCGCCACGCAGCTGCTCGCCGGCGAGGTCGAGTTCGTGCTGACCAGTGCCGGTCACATCGCCGGCGTCGTCAACCCGCCCAGCCCGAAGTCCAGGCACTGGGTGGGCAGCCACCCGTCAGAGCCGCATCCCGCCAGTCCCGACGACTGGCTGCGAGCCGCCGAGCAGCGTGACGGCAGCTGGTGGGAGACCTGGACGGCGTGGGCCGCCGAGCGCGGCGGCGCGCAG
>JAHWJQ010000326.1 GCA_019348305.1 Actinomycetota bacterium | reverse complement strand
GGAACGCCGGGATCGCGATGGCGTAGTCGTCGAACGAGATGTTGCGGATCTGCGTGAGCAGGAGGAATCCCACGATCACCAGGGCCGGCGCGGCGGCCTCGAACGGGACGACGGTCACCAGCGGCGTGAACAGCAGCGCGACCAGGAACAGCAGGCCGGTGACGACGCTCGCCAGCCCGGTGCGCGCGCCGTCGCCGACACCGGCCGCGGACTCGATGTAGGTCGTGTTCGACGACGCCGAGGCCGCACCACCGGCCACCGCGGACAGCGAGTCGACCAGCAGCACCTTGTCGGCGCCGGGCAGGCGGCCCTGCTCGTCCAGCAGGTCGGCCTCCTTGCCGACGCCGACGATCGTGCCCATCGTGTCGAAGAAGTCGGCCAGCATCAGCGTGAAGACCAGCAGCAGCGCGGCGATCACACCGGCGCGGGCGAAGCCTCCGAACAGCGAGAAGTCGCCGAGCAGCGACAGGTCGGGAAGCTCCACGATCGACTCCGGCAGCGCCGGGACGTTGAGCTGCCAGCCGCGCTCGTTGATCTCCTCCGGGGAGATGAACGACGGGCCGATGTCGAAGACCGCCTCGGCGACGATCGCGAGCACGGTCGTGACGACGATGCCGATGAGGATGGCGGCCGTGGTGCGGCGGGCGACGAGGACGGCCGTCAGCAGCAGCCCGATCACGAAGACGACCGTGGGCCAGCCCCCGAGCTCGCCCCCGGTGCCGAGCTCGACCGGCACCGGGCCGGTCCCGGTGCGCCGGACGAAGCCGGCGTCGACGAAGCCGATGAGCGCGATGAACAGCCCGATGCCGACGCTGATCGCGGTCTTCAGCTCGGTCGGGATGGCGTTGAAGACCGCCTGCCGCAGGCCCACGAGCACCAGCACCGCGATCACCAGGCCCTCGAGTACGACCAGCCCCATCGCATCGGCCCAGCTCATCTGCGAGGCGACCGAGAAGGTGACGAAGGCGTTGAGCCCGAGGCCGGTGGCGACGGCGAACGGATAGCGGCCGATCAGGCCCATGGCGATGGTCATCACCGCGGCGACCAGCGCGGTGACGGCGGCGACCTGCGGGATGCCCAGCGTGCGCCCGTCGGCGTCCGGGACGGTCCCGATGATGAGCGGGTTCAGCACCACGATGTAGGCCATCGTGAAGAAGGTGGTCAGGCCGCCGCGCACCTCGGTGCGGATGCTGGACCCGCGCTCGCTGATCTTGAAGTAGCGGTCCAGCCCGTTGCGCGGCTGGGCTCGGGTCGAGGTCTCGTGCTTCGTCATGGCGCAGAGGGTGCCAGAGCCCGGTTCCGGCGGCGTACGGTGGCGTCGTGCCGTGCCGACGTGTCCCGCGGCCCGATCCGCCGCCGCTGGAGACCGACGACGTGAAGGTCGTCCTGGTGATGACCGCGGCCTGGGTGGTGGCGCTGCTCGTGCTGGTGGTCCTGCGGCTGACCGGCAGCGAGATCCGCGACTGGTGGATGGGCATGTGCGGCTACGGCATCGCGCTCGGGCTCTACGGCGTGCGGTACTGCCGGCGGCGGCACGAGGCCATCGCCCGCGACAAGGCGCGCGGGATCCCGCAGCGGTCCTGACCTGCATCGCGCGTGCAGGAAGTTCGGCGTACGGTGCGACTTCCGTCACAATCCTGGAGGAGCCGCTCGTGGCCGAGCTGACCCCGAACCAGCGCGAGGTCCTGCGTGCGCTGGTCGACACCGCTGTCCCGTCGCTGCAGGTCGAGGACGACCCGCACGGCTTCTGGGCCCTGCCGGGCTCCGCCGTCGGCGCCGACCTGGCGCTGGAGCAGGCGTTCACCGAGATGCCCGAGGCCGACCAGGTGGGCATGGCGCAGCTGCTCGACGGGCTGGCGCTGCTCGGCTTCCAGCACCAGGGCCGCAAGACCCGCGAGGGCATGCTCGGCACGGCGATGGCCCTCGCCCCCGAGGCGCTGGTCGCCATCTCGACGCTGCGCGGCGCGAGCTGCCTGCTGGCGCACTCCATTCCGGACGAGAACGGCCAGAACCCGTTCTGGAAGCAGTACGGCTACCCGGGCCCGCAGATCCAGCCCC
>JAHWJQ010000325.1 GCA_019348305.1 Actinomycetota bacterium | reverse complement strand
CGACCTCTATCGTTTCGCAGGCGCGATTCAAGATGCTCGTATCTTTCTCGGGCGACGGAAGTCACATGAGCTCGGCGACCCCTGGCTCCTCTGAACCCGGACCACCGGTGATCCTTGGAAATCGACAGCAATGCGGCCACGTTCCGTGGTCTTTGCGAGGGCACGTCCCCCCATGGGTACAGTGCTGGCCACCTTCTGTGGTCACGAGACCCTTGCCGAGGCGAACGCCTCGGCCTTCGTTGAGCGGTGGACGCCTGCTTCCGGACCGGCTCGTTCGAGCTCCCCTTGCCGAGGCGAACGCCTCGGCCTTCGTTGAGCGAAGTCGAAGCCGTGCGCCTCGGTCAGTGTCGGCTCGGGGCCCTTGCCGAGGCGAACGCCTCGGCCTTCGTTGAGCGCCCTCGATCGCTGCGATCTGCGGCGCGGCGTTGGCCCCCTTGCCGAGGCGAACGCCTCGGCCTTCGTTGAGCGCACCTCGACCGATTCAACCTGGCCGTCGACCTCGTCGGCCCCCTTGCCGAGGCGAACGCCTCGGCCTTCGTTGAGCGCCGCACGCGCTGGGCGGGGCGCCGTTCCCGCAGTTCCCCTTGCCGAGGCGAACGCCTCGGCCTTCGTTGAGCGGCCGATCGGTCGTCGGCCAAGGTCCTTCCAGTCGCGCGCCCTTGCCGAGGCGAACGCCTCGGCCTTCGTTGAGCGCAGATCGACCGCACGGCAGATAGCGGCACGAACTGGACCCTTGCCGAGGCGAACGCCTCGGCCTTCGTTGAGCGGGAGCGAGTCGTAGTACCTGCCGAGCCCGTCGGCCCCTTGCCGAGGCGAACGCCTCGGCCTTCGTTGAGCGCACGACACCGCCATGGCCAGGGGGATGCTGGCCCACCCTTGCCGAGGCGAACGCCTCGGCCTTCGTTGAGCGCTCCTGAGAGTCGCTCCCTCGGTCCGTCGCCGGGGGACCCTTGCCGAGGCGAACGCCTCGGCCTTCGTTGAGCGTCCACCTGGCCCCCCGGGTTCGTGCCCATCTTCCACCCTTGCCGAGGCGAACGCCTCGGCCTTCGTTGAGCGTGGCAAGCCGCCTCCAAGCTGCCCGGCTCGTTGGCCCTCCCTTGCCGAGGCGAACGCCTCGGCCTTCGTTGAGCGCTGCGTGACCTCATGTACGAGCGCACCGGGCTCGTGCCCCTTGTCGAGGCGAACGCCTCGGCCTTCGTTGAGCGACCCCGTTCGACCTGCTGCACGTGCCGGGGCTGTCCTACCCCTTGCCGAGGCGAACGCCTCGGCCTTCGTTGAGCGCGCATCGACGACTCCTCCTGGGAGTGGGACGAGGTCGTCACCGTCCCTTGCCGAGGCGAACGCCTCGGCCTTCGTTGAGCGACCGAGCCCGGCAGCTCCGCCGAGGCGAGGAGGAGGAACCCTTGCCGAGGCGAACGCCTCGGCCTTCGTTGAGCGCCGTAGAAGTTGTCGACGCGCACTGTGCCGACCTGGGCCCCTTGCCGAGGCGAACGCCTCGGCCTTCGTTGAGCGGACCTCCGCCTCCATCTCTACCGCCGGCTCCGGGCCCCTTGCCGAGGCGAACGCCTCGGCCTTCGTTGAGCGTCCCCGAACAACGTGCTGTTGCTCATGCTCCAGGGAGCCCCTTGCCGAGGCGAACGCCTCGGCCTTCGTTGAGCGCAGCTCCTCGACGGCGGCAAGCTCGATCGCCACCCCGACCCTTGCCGAGGCGAACGCCTCGGCCTTCGTTGAGCGATCCCGATGGTGGCCACGACCGAAGAGCAGTCCGAACACCCTTGCCGAGGCGAACGCTCGGCCTTCGTTGAGCGCGCCACCTGAAGCGCCTTGAAGCGCTCGGCCTCCTCCCTTGCCGAGGCGAATGCCTCGGCCTTCGTTGAGCGTCCGTTTCTGCCCTCGGGGCCATGCCGTCGGGGCGGCCCCTTGCCGAGGCGAACGCCTCGGCCTTCGTTGAGCGTGGTCCATCACCGTGGCCGCCCAGGTACTGGCAGCTCCTTTGCCGAGCCGAACTTTTCGGCCTTCGTTGGAGCGCCTTCGGGCAGTGGGCCTGGCAGGTGGCCGCCAACCACGAACCTTCGGACGAGTTGGATT
>JAHWJQ010000324.1 GCA_019348305.1 Actinomycetota bacterium | reverse complement strand
GATCCGCACGAGGTGATCGATCACTTCGGCCACTCCGAGGGCGGTCAACGATGCTCCATCGTCGTCGAGAAGCACGCGCACCTCGGATGCCGCTGCCTCGCCCTTGAGGTACGCCAGAACGGCGTAGGCGTCGAGGACGCTCAACGCTGCCGGCTGCGCGCCGCATCCTCCGCTCGAGCGTGCTCTCGTGAACGTTCCGTGCTCGGACCGCGCCCTCGGTACTTCCCCCGCAGGTCGTCGATCGGCTCATCGCCGAGCGGCCGCACCACCACTCGGTCGCCCAGGTCGACCACGACGACCCTGCGCACCCCCCAACGCGCCCGGACTTCGGCCGGAATCGACACCTGGCCGTTCTGGGACACCGTCATGATGTGGCTGTTGGAGGTCATGGACCATTGTATGATTCCGGCGAGCGTTGTATGGCGCGTGCTCCAGCCTACGGATCGACGTCGCTCGGTGCGCTGGCTCAGCCCGGGACAAGCGCAACTATCCCGCCGCGTTGACGGCAAGTCCCGCACTGGCGCGGCCGACGGGGACGCGCCTGGAGGGACCAGAGGACGGAAGGCCCGGGAAAAGCGGTCGGCGCTGCATCACCCGTGACCAAGATGGCGCCGGTTCCGGCTGACCGGACGGTCACCGGTGACCAGACCCCTCGGCGGTCACCGGCATCTCCTCGCAACGGGGCCGCCGCGGCACCCACCGCTTCCCGGGCGATGCCGCCGCGATCGAGGCCAGGTCGCCCTCGGCGAAGCGCCCGGCCAGGGCGGCAGCCCACCGATCTCGGCGGCCGGGATCGTCGAGCCAGCCGACCAAGTTCGGCCCCTCGAAGACGCCGTGGTGGTGACACATCCGCGGCTACGCGCTGTGGCACCAGCGTGCTACGATAGTGGCATGGCCAGGACGCGGGTGAGCACGACCGTCGACGCCGACCTCCTCGACGAGGCCCGAACGGTCGCCGGCGCACCCAACGACGCTGGGTTGCTCGACGAAGCCCTTCGGGCTCTCCTCCGCTCCCGGCGACGAGCCGAAATCGATGCCGCGTACGCCGAGGCGTACGATAAGCACCCGTTCGACGAGCCCGATGCGTGGGGTGACCTCGCCTCGTTCGCCGACGCCGCCTCACGGTCTTGATCCCCGAGCGGGGCGACGTCTGGTGGTGTGAGCTGCCGCAGCTCGCCCGCCGGCCGGTCGTGGTGCTGTCGCGTGACGCCGCCGTCCCCCGCACCCGCCGTGCAATCGTCGCCCCGTGCACGACGACGGTGCGCGGCCTGCCCAGCGAGGTGGTTCTCGAGCCGGGCGACGATCCGGTGCCTCGCCGGTGTGCAGTCACCCTCGACAGCGTCGAGTTGGTCAGCGTGGGGGCGCTGGTCGAGCGGGTCGGCCGCCTCAGCGGTGATCGCATGCGTGACGTGTGCGCCGCGCTGGCTGTCGCCGTCGACTGCGGCTGACGCCAACCACGGACGCTTCTGCTCAGGTCGCAGCGGTCTGGCCGGCGCGGTTCCAGAACCCGCGCAGCCGCTGGGACGGCCCGCGCAACGCCCGTCGGCGCTCCGGCATCAAGGACGGTGACGAAGACGGGGCCGGTTCCCGATCACTGGGCGGTCACCGGTGACCAGACGGCTGGCAGTCACCTGCACCATGCTGGGAACGGGCCCGCACGGCAACCGGGCTCCGTGGGGGAAGCCGCTGCGCCGGGTTTGGGTGCGAGGCCACCCGCCCTTCCGGGCAGGCGAGGCGGAGGGTGGTTGTAACAGGTCGCCCACAACCTCGATCCGGACCCGCCTGCCCCCGTCTGCTACGTCTCCATCTCGTCACCGAGTCCCACGCCCGTCGTCAAGCGCCGCCACCACGACGGATCCTCCGGGGCCACCCTCCCCAGCACCCACCGCGCCCCGGTGACCATCCCGCTCCAGACCCACACAGACTTGCCGTTATGGCGTCGCCACAACGGCGAGCCGGCTTCCGGCCGTTATCGCTGCGCGATAACGGCAAGTCTGTGTGGGTTCGGGAAAGGGCGGTCACCGGGAACGTGCGATGGGTGTCCGAGGGCTCGCACTGCAGCCGCCCAAAAGAGCAGTGTCGCGTTTCAGCTCGTCAGCGCACCTATC
>JAHWJQ010000323.1 GCA_019348305.1 Actinomycetota bacterium | reverse complement strand
GTCGGCGGCCAGCCGTTCCAGCCGGCCGATCACCGTCAGACCGTCCGGGCCCTCACGAAAGGTGTCCGGCAGATGCTTGCCGGTGCGCCAGTCCGACAGCGTCGACCGGCCCACACCCAGCAGCGCATACACCTCCGCGTCGGCGTGGCCGCGCCGCCCCAACTCGTGCAGCGCTGCTGCCACGTCCGTGTCGGCCACCACAGGGAGGAGGTGACGCGCCGGCACTACCTTCCCCGCATGACGCGCGCACGGGTGCCGGCCTCTTCGGCCAACCTGGGCCCCGGTTTCGACACATTGGCCGTGGCCCTGTCGCTGTACGTGGAGGTCGAGGTCACCGAAGCGGAGAAGCTCTCGATTACGTCGCACGGAGAGGGAGCCGACCTGCCCGCCGATGCCGACCATCTCGCCGCCCGCGTGGCCCGTGCCGTCGCCGGGCACGATCGCCTCGCCATCACCGTCCGCTCGGACATCCCCGTGGGCCGGGGCCTCGGTTCCTCGGCGGCGCTGGCGGCTGCCACGGCGGCCGCCGCCGGCGCAGACGACCCCCTCGCTGTCGCCGCCGCTGCCGACGGCCATGCCGAGAACGCCGCCGCCTCGGTGCTGGGCGGCCTGGTCAGCGCCACGGTCGTGGGTGGACGACCCGTCGTCACGCCGATGCCGCTCGACGAAGCGCTCATCTTCGTCGTGTTGGTGCCGCACCGCCCGCTTCCTACCGCCGAGGCGCGGGCCGCCCTGCCCGCCGAGGTGCCCCATGCCGATGCCGCGTTCAACCTGGGACGGATGGGCCTGCTGCTCGGCGGCCTGGCCGACCAGCGGCGGCTGGTCCCCGAGGCGACCGAGGACCGCCTGCACCAGACGCAGCGGGCGCCGCTGTTCCCCGAGTCGGCGAGCCTGCTGGCTGGGCTGGTGGAAGCCGGGGCCGGCGCCAGTTGCTGGTCCGGCGCCGGCCCCAGCCTGCTCGCCGTCTGCAGTCGCGACGCAGCGGGCGCCGTGGCCACCGCGGGCGAGCGGCTGCTGGCCGACCACTCGGTGGAGGGCCGGGTGCTTCGCCTGGAGGCCGACCGCCTCGGCCTCGTGGTCGATTAGAACTCCACCATGCCGACCACGCCCTCGCGTGACCTCGTCGCCGTGCCCAACCCGCACCCCGGACGCGACTACGAGGTGACCTGCGAGACGCCGGAGTTCACCTGCGTGTGTCCCATGACGGGCCAACCCGACTTTGCCAGCGTGCGCATCACCTACGTCCCGGACCAGGCCATCGTCGAGCTCAAGTCGCTCAAGCTCTACCTCTGGAGCTACCGCGGCGAAGGCGCCTTCCACGAAGACGTCACCAACCGGATCCTCGACGACCTCGTGGCCGCCATCGCCCCCCGGCGCATGACGGTCGTCACCGACTGGCTCGTGCGCGGCGGCATCCACACGACGGTCAAGGCGGAGACACCACCGGCCTGACGCCGGCCGCCACCGGTGTGGCGCGGCCACGCCAAGGGCCTCGCCGTCCGTACGTCACAATGATGGCGATGCCCCGTACCTACACCACCCGCCTGGCGACGTTGATCGACGCCACCTTCCTGCGGGAGATGCTGTACGAGGCGGCGTCGCCGCTGCGGCGCGATCGCCCGCCGCCGGAGGAGCTGCTGGCCAGCCGATCCGTGGCTGCGTTCATCGACGGCTGGGGCCGCCCCGGCGATCACGGCATCGTGGCCGAGTCGGACTACGAACCGGTGGGGGCGGCATGGTTCCGGGTCTTTCCCGACGACGATCCCGAAGGCGGGTTCGTCGGGGGCGACACGCCCGAGATGCTCATCGCCTTGACGCCCGAGCACCGCGGCAAAGGGGTGGGTGGGCTCCTGCTGTCGGCGCTGATGGACAAGGCCAGAGAGGAGAACAAGCGCTCGATCGGGCTCAACGTGCCCCGGGCCAACCTGCCGGCGGTGTCGTTGTTCCGGCGTCACGGGTTCGTCGCGGTGCGCGAAGACCATGGCATCTTGACCATGCAGGCGCATCTCACGGGCTGACCTTGCCCGCTCACGGGCCGTAGGATGACCCGCGTGGCCCGCTCCTACTGGCTCGAGACCCTCGGGTGCCCGAAGAACGAGGTGGACTCCGACAAGCTGGCCGGGACCCTGGTGGGCGACGGGTTCGTGCCGGCGCCGGGCCCCGACGAGGCCGACCTCG
>JAHWJQ010000322.1 GCA_019348305.1 Actinomycetota bacterium | reverse complement strand
CGGAACACCCCGGAGGCGACCAGCCCCGAGGCGATGACGAGGGCGCTGGCCGGGGCAGCGCAGAAGTTCTTGATGTCGGCCCCCGAGGCCTGGGCGAGGCCGGCGACCTCGGCCACCGCCTTGGCCATGTTGCCGCCGCCCCGCTGGTAGCGGTCACCAACGGCCTCCTCCCCACAGCCGAGCACGTAGTCGATCGAGGCGGGGTCGATGCCGTTGGTTTCGAGCAGGCGGGTCAGAGCCAATGTGGCGGTGGCCTTGCCGGCCAGGTTCTCCAGGAGCACGTGGGCGGCGAGGGACTCGTCGGCGTCGTGGTCACCCCGGGCGGCAGCGGCCAGGCGGTCGGCCCCGAGGTAGAGCGGGAGGACACCGGGCTTGGCGGCCAGTGCCTCGGCGTCGCCGGCGGCAGCATCGATGCGGTCGAGGTCGAAGTGCTTGGCCAGAGGGTGGGCGGCCAGTGCGGTGGCCGCCGCCGTCGCCGTCTCGCGGTCGAGGGTGACGAGGTCGAACCGGTCGACCGAGGCGAGCAGGCCCAGGAACTCGAGCTCGGGCATGACCTCCCCGGCGGGGCCGAAGCGGTCGGCAGCGCCCCCGGGGGCCGCCACCCAGGGCCGCTCGGGCAGTTCGCGGGGATGGAGCGCCCCCACGAAGACCTGGTGGGGGGGATAGGCCACCGCGTCTTCGAAGCTGCGCAGCGAGGCCAGGAACGCCTCTTGGCGATCCGGGTGCGATTCGAGCTCGCGCTGGGGCTTCGACCCGTGCCTCGCCATGCCGGGGACGTGGGCCAGCACCTGGGTCGAGGCGCTGATGACGGGTCGGGAGTTGCTCATGTCAGGCTGCCTCCACCTCGAAGACCGTGGGCTTGCTCACCGGCGTGCAGACGGCCTCGAGCGCACGCTCGAGGAGCCGCCGGCGCCAGGCTCGTTCCTCATCCGTTCCCACCGACGGGTCGCCCGCCGGGTAGGGGATCCCCTTGGTCGGCACGATCCGCGGTGCCCCCACCCGCGACGCGATCGAGACCAGGTTGCAGAGCAGCGCCGTGGGGATACCGGCCCGCTCGAGCTCCTTCGCAAGCGTTGACCCGCAACGCGTCCCGGTGCCTCACGTGGCGGTGAGGATGGCCGCCCGGGCTCCCGAGCGCCGCAGGTCGGCCGCCCACTCGACGCCGAAGCGCCGGGCATCGGCGACGGAGGTGCCGTTGCCCACCGTCACCAGGTACTCGTCGTGGAGGCCTCCGATGCGGCCCTCCCGCTCGAGCTCGCGGGCCACGTCGAGGGGGACGATGCGGTGCGGGTCCTCGTTGGCCCAGACGGTCGAGAAGCCTCCGTGGACGGAACGGAACTCCCCGGCCGGGAGGGAGTCGCGGTCTTCGATCCGGTAGCGCAGCCACTTGGTGGCCCGGGCCGACTCGAGCCGGTCGGGGTTGTCGTCGGGCACCAGCGCCCCCTCGGTCACCAGCGCGACGAGGGTCTTGGACAGGTCGTCGACGGGCGCCGCCGGCGTGACCGGGTCGAAGCGCGGGAGCGCCACCTCGGTGGCCGAGCGGTCGCCGGCCAGGCGGGCCAGCACGAGGTCGAGCGCCCGCTCGGCCGCTGGCTTCTCGACCAGCACGTTGCGCCGGGGGATCTTGCCGATGCGGCCGTCGGCCTCTCCCAGGGTCTCGCCGGCCAAGACCTTGGCCACGACGGCCGCCAGGCGGTCGATGGAGGGGCCCATCTCGCGGGCCACGGCGCCGCTGCGCACGACGATGGCCGCCCCTGCCTCTTCGACGCCGGGGTTCTCGTCGTGCATGGCGGCGATCGCCGGTATGCCTTCGGCCACCACCGCGGCGGCCACCCGGGCGCAGGCCAGGCCGTAGCGGCCGCTGGTGAAGGCGGGACCGGCCACCACCAAGTCGGGCTGCTCGGCGCGGATGAGCGAGACGATCTCCTCCACGGCCCCGGCCGCACTGGTGGCGTGGTCGTCGCCGCACGACACCGTGGCCACGACCTGGTGGTCGTCGCCGAGCAGCGTGGCCAGGCGGCGCCCGGGGCCGACCGGCCCTTCCGTGCGGCTGGGAGGGGTGCCTGCCGCATCTTCCCCCCCCACCCCGGCGAAGAACTGGTTGATGTAGTGGACGATCCTCATGCAGCCTCCCGGCACGTGCACCGGCCCCAGCCAAGGGGGCTGAGCGAGCAGTAGACGGCGGCCATCGGAATCTCTATCTC
>JAHWJQ010000321.1 GCA_019348305.1 Actinomycetota bacterium | reverse complement strand
CCGCCCGGGCGCGGCGGCCCCAACCCGCAGCCCGACTCCCGCTGGCCCTCCCCCGTCGGATCCAGGACGGCGTCCCCCGCGGCGCCGGGGTGCTGGTGGTGACCAACCTGATCCTGTCGGCCAGGTCGCACTCGTTCCTCCTCGACCGCATCGACGGCCAACTCCTGTCCGCCTCCTCTTCGCTCGAGCGACGACTGCCCGCGGCGACCGCGGCCGCCTCCCGGGGCCGGCTGGGGGTGACGACGCTGTCAGCGAGTACTTCATCGCCGTCGGCAGCCCCACCGCCAGCACCTTCACCCGCCTGACCTCCGCGCTGGACGACGGTCGCCGGCCCCCGCCGCGGCTCGATCGAACGGAGGTGCTGGCCCACGTCGTCCGGGGAGGGATCATGGCGGCTGATCGCCGACCAGAGGAGGTTCGGCGGCCAGATCACCGTGATCGGCATCAGCCTGGAGGGGCTGGACGCGACCCTGAGCGCCATCCGCCGAGTGCAACTGGGGGCGGCGGCAGCTGTCCTCGGAGCCTTGGCCCTGGTGTCGTGGTGGATGCTGCGCCTCGGCGTCCACCCCCTCACCCACATGGCGAGCACCGCCGACGCCATCGCCGGAGGCGACTTGTCCCGGGTGGACCACCTGGATCCGACCACCGAAGCCGGCCGGCTGGGCGTCGCCTTCAACACCATGCTCGAGCGCATCGAGGAGGGGTTCCGGGCCCGAGAAGAGTCCGAAGCCCGCGTCCGCCAGTTCGCCGCCGACGCATCGCACGAGCTGCGGACACCCCTCACCTCCATCCAGGGCTATGCCGAGCTGTGGCGGGCGGGAGGCCTGCGTGACGAGTCAGCACTGGCCGAGGGCATGCGGCGCATCGAGCAGGAGGCCAGCCGGATGGCGGCACTGGTAGAGGACCTCCTCCTTCTGGCCCGCATGGACCAGCAGCGCCCGCTGGGGCGCAGCCCGGTGCGCCTCGATGTCGTCGTCAGCGAGGCCGTTGCCGACGCCAGGGCGGTCGAGCCGGACCGGCCGCTCTCCCTGGATACCCGACCAGTGGTGCTGGACGGCGACGAGATGCGCCTCCGCCAGGCGGTGGGCAACCTCCTCGGCAATGCCCGCGTCCACACCCCGGCGGGAACACCCGTGCGGGTTTCACTGACGGCCGATGACGGCACGGCTCGCCTGGAGGTGGCCGATGAAGGCCCGGGGCTGTCGCCCGAGGTCTCGAACAAGGTCTTCGAACGGTTCTATCGGGCGGACCAGGCCCGCTCCCGTGCCGCCGGGGGGGCGGGCCTGGGGCTTGCCATCGTCGCCGCCGTCGCCGAGGCCCACGGTGACCAGGTTGGCCACCGTGGTCCCGGCGACGACGTTGAGGCTGCTGACGGTCGGGGGACCACCGTCGCCGGCCGGTGTCGGGTAGACCCGCACGTCCGACGGGCCGGTCGGGGCGGTGGCCGTGACGTTGAGCAGGACGGCCTTCACCCGCTCCGCCGGAACGCCTCCGCGGCCCAGCACCGGCAGCTGCACGGGGCGACCCGGGTCGAGCCGGCCGGCGACCCCGGTGCCGTCGCGGGTGTCGAGCAGTCGCGCCGGCTCCATCGGGACGTAGGTCGACTGACCCGCGGTCGGCGTCGCGGCGCCGGCGGCGGTCGGCGCGAGGGCGGGCAGCCCGGTGAGCGCGAGCAGGGCGGCGAGGGGGAGGACCAGTCGCTTCACGGGAGGACGGTACTGCTCCGCGCGGGCGCGCGGGGGACGCCCGATCCGGGTACGAGCGCGACGTGCCCCGCCCCGACTGGCCCACCGCCGCACCCTTCATCCCGGCCGAGCTGACGCTGCCCGCCCTGGTCGAGGCCGCGCGGGGCTGCCGCGGCTGCCCGCTGTGGGAGCCCGCGACGCAGGTGGTCTTCGGCGCCGGGCCGGCCGACGCCCGGCTGGTGCTCGTTGGCGAGCAGCCCGGCGACCAGGCTCGCGATGCGCCGGTAGTCCCCGCTCGACCAGACGACCTGGGCCGGTGACGGGGCGGCGCTCGCGGACGCCTGGGCAGGGACGGACGCCGCTGGAGGTGCAGCGGGCGCTGTGGTCTCGGTCATGTCGACCTCCGGTCACGGGCGGCCCCGGCGGCGCGCCCTGGGCCGATGCTGATCCCGCCCGCACGGGCCGTCCATAGCCCGAACTGCCCATGGTCAGCCGCGGGGCTTGCCGCCCTTGCCGTGCCCCTTGCCCTTGCCGTTGCCCT
>JAHWJQ010000320.1 GCA_019348305.1 Actinomycetota bacterium | reverse complement strand
GCCGAGCGGCAGAACCCCGAGATGATCACCGGCTCACGCCGGCTGCGAATCGCCAACGGCAGTGGGTCGACCACCTCTGAGGTCAACCTCCTGCTCAAGCAGTTCAAAGAGGCGCAGAAGATGATGAACGCCATGGGCCTCGGCCGGGTCATGGCCAAGAAGAAGGCCAAGAAGGGCAAGAAGGGCGGCCGTACGACGCCCAAGGGCCGACGTCCCTAGCGGGCTGCGCCCTCCGAGCAGAAAAGAGAAGCACGTGGCTGTCAAGCTCCGCCTCATGCGGATGGGCAAGACGAAACAACCCACCTACCGGCTGGTGGCCGCCGACTCCAGGTCGCCCCGTGACGGGCGGTTCATCGAGATCGTGGGCACCTACGCCCCGCGCAACGAGCCGTCGACCATCAACATCGACAACGACAAGGTGCTCAAGTGGCTGCAACAGGGGGCCCAGCCGACGGAGCGGGTCGAGAAGCTGTTGAAGCTCTCCGGCGCCTGGGACCAGTTCGAGGCGACGAAGCCGGCCAAGCCGGCGAAGAAGTGACGGAGTTGCACCAGGAAGACGACGACGTCTACGGCACCGACCTCGCCGAAGAGCGAGACGAGGACGGGAACCGTCAAGGCGGGGGTCGGGCGGCGGCGGTGCTCGAGTACGTGGCCAGGTCGATCGTCGACGACGCCGACTCGGTCGTGGTCGAGACCAGCACCGACCGCCGGGGGGTCGCTCTCCGGCTCCACGTGGCTCCCGACGACATGGGCAAGGTCATCGGCCGTCGCGGCCGGGTCGCCCAGGCCATCCGCACGCTGGTGCGGGCGACTGCCGCCGGCGAGGGCGTGGAGGCCAGCGTCGACATCGTCGATTGACGCATCGGTGGTGCTCGAGGTCGGGCGGGTCGCCAAGGCTCACGGCATCAAAGGTGAGGTTCTGGTCGAGCTGCTCACCCAGCGGGTGGAGCGGGTGGCGCCGGGATCGCGGTTGACGACCGAGTCGGGCCGCCAGCTCGAGGTGGTCGCCTCCACCCCGCACCAGCACCGCTGGATCGTCGCCTTCGCCGGCGTCACCGGCCGAACGGCCGCCGAGGGGCTGCACGGGCTCACCCTCTACGCAGAGCCGATCCACGACCCGGAGACGCTGTGGGTCCACGAGCTCATCGGGTGCCGCGTGCAGGACGTCACCGGGCGGCCACTCGGCACAGTCACCGGGGTGGAGGCCAATCCGGCCAGCGATCTGTTGGTGCTGGAGAGCGGGGCGCTGATCCCTGCCCGCTTCGTCACCGATCGGGAAGCAGGGCTGCTGACGGTCGACGTGCCGGAGGGGCTGCTCGAGCTGTAGTGGCGGCGAACTGATGCGCATCGACGTCTTCACCATCTTCCCGGCGATGCTGGAGGCGTTCTTCGCCGAGAGCTTGCTCGGAAAGGCTCGTCGGGCCGGGCTGGTCGACCTGCGGGTCCACGACCTGCGTTCTATGGCCACCGACCCCCACCGCTCCGTCGACGACACGCCCTTCGGCGGGGGTGCTGGGATGGTCCTCGCGCCGGCACCGATCTTCGGCGCCGTCGAGGCGGTCGACCCGCCGCGGCCGCTCCTGCTGCTCAGTCCCGGAGGGCGGCGCTTCGACCAGGCGATGGCCCACGATCTGAGCTCGACCGAGGGGTTTTCTCTGCTGTGCGGCCGCTACGAGGGGGTGGACCAGCGCGTGGTCGACCATCTGGTCGACGGCGAGCTGAGCATCGGTGACTTCGTCCTGGGCGGTGGCGAGGTAGCCGCCATGGTGGTCGTGGAGGCGGTGGCCCGCCTGGTCCCGGGGGTGATGGGCAACGAGGCCTCGGTGACCGATGAGTCGTTCACGCGAGGGCTTCTGGAGTACCCGCAGTACACCCGGCCCGCGGAGTTCCGGGGATGGAGCGTCCCCGAGGTGCTGCGCTCCGGCGACCACAACCGCATCGCCCGCTGGCGTCTCGCCGCCGCCCTCGACCGCACGTTGCGCCACCGTCCCGACCTCATGGCCGCCAGGGGGGGGCTGAGCGGTGCGGAGGTGCGGCTGCTCCGGGAATTTGGCTACCCTTGTCCGTCCCCCGCACTGCTTGTCGAGGAGCCCGACGCGCCATGAACCCCACCGACCTGGTCGACCGCAGCAGCCTGCGGGACGACGTTCCCGAGTTCGGTCCGGGCGACAACCTGAAGGTGCACGTGCGGGTGGTCGAGGGGACCCGCGAGCGGGTGCAGATCTTCCAGGGCTCCGTCA
>JAHWJQ010000031.1 GCA_019348305.1 Actinomycetota bacterium | reverse complement strand
AGCGGCCAGCACGTCCTCGGGAAGCGTCTGGTCGGCGGCCGTCTCGATGAAGGAGGCGAACAGGGCGACCGCGGCGATGACCGCAGATCCGATGGCGAAGCCCTTGGTGACCGCCTTGGTGGTGTTGCCCACGGCGTCGAGGCTGACCATGATGCGCTCGGGCTCGCCGCTGAACTCGCCGGACATCTCGGCGATGCCCGCGGCGTTGTCGGACACCGGCCCGAAGGTGTCCTCCGAGACGATGACGCCGGTGGTGGCCAGCATCCCCATGCCGGTGAGGGCCACGAGGTAGAGGGCGAACTGCAGGTTCCCACCGCCCAGGGCGAGCGAGACTCCGAGGGCGGCGGCGATGGCGATGATGGCGTAGACGGAGGACTCCATCCCAGAAGCCGTCCCCGACAGCACGGTCGTCGCGGGGCCGGTTCGGGCGGACTCGGCGATCTCGCGCACGGGGCCGTACTCGGTGCCGGTGAAGTACTCCGTCAGCCGGCTCACCAACTGCGCGAGCACGAGGCCCACCACCACGGCGCCGAAGCAGCGCCAGCCGACGTTGGACAGCCGCGCGGCCGTGTCGTTGCCCACGTAGCCGACGGCCAGAATGGCAGTACCGACGACGGTGATGATGCCGGCGGTGAGGAAGCCGCGGTTGATGGGCTTGAGGGCGTTCGTCTCGCCTTCCTTGGCCCGCACCGCGTAGACGCCGGCGATGGAGGCGATCACGCCGATGGCCCGGGCGGCCACCGGGAAGACCAGCCCGAGGGCGGGGTTGGCACCGACAGCTGCGAAGGCGGGCACGCCGAGGATGATCGAAGCCACCAGGGTGACCTCGTAGGACTCGAACAGGTCCGAAGCCATGCCGGCGCAGTCGCCCACGTTGTCGCCCACGTTGTCGGCGATCGTGGCCGGGTTGCGGGGGTCGTCCTCGGGGATACCCGCTTCGACCTTGCCCACCAGGTCGGCGCCCACGTCGGCGGCCTTGGTGAAGATGCCGCCGCCCACCCGCAGGAACAGAGCGAGCAGCGACCCTCCGAAGCCGAAGCCCACGAGGATGGCCGAGCTGGTGTTCTGGAAGACGAGGATGATGACGGTGGCGCCCAGCAGGCCCAGACCCACGGTGAACATGCCGGCTACGCCGCCCGTGCGGAAGGCCACCTTGAGGGCGGCGGGCAGCGAACCGCTGCGGGCCGCGGCCGCGGTGCGGACGTTGCCCCGCACAGCGAGGCCCATGCCGATGAAGCCGGTGAGCCCGGACAGGAAGCCCCCGGCCACGAAGGCCAGCGTGCGGAACACGCCCGACTCCAGCTTCGACAGGGCCACCGTGTCGTCGGGCCTCAGCACCCTGGTGGAGGTGAGGAAGACGACGACGCCCAGGGGCACCAGGATCACCGCGATGGTCTTGAACTGCCGGCGCAGGTAGGCGAGCGCACCCTCCTGGATGGCGGTGGCGATCTCGATCATCTTCTCTGTGCCCTGGTCGTAGGCGAGGACGTTGCGCATGAGCACCACGCCCACCAACAGGGCGAGGATGGCGGAGGCCCCGGCGAAGAAGAGGACGGCGAACTCCCCGCCCCTGAGCGTGAATTCCTGCCACCCCCCTTCGAGTGCGAGCAGCATGTTCATGCTGATTCCTTTCTCTGTTCATGCTTTCGGACGTAGATCTGGCGGGCGACCCGCTCGCTGATGGTTCGCTCCTTGCCCTCCACGGACAGCACCAAAGGCCCGTCGAAGGGGTGCTTCTCGCGCACCTCGACCTGCACCCCCGGTCGCAGGCCCAAGGTGTCGAGGAAGGCGATCACCTCGCGCTCAGTCGAGCCCGGCACGGCCACCTCGGCCACGTCTCCGGGCTCGAGGGCATAGAGGGGAGGCAGCTGGGCGATCTCGCCCACTTCCGGAGCGGGGATGGGAAAGCCGTGGGGGCAGGTAGCGGGGCGGTCGAGGGCCACGAACAAGCGGTCCTCCACCTCCTGGGGCAGCTCGTGCTCGAAGGAGCCGGCCAACCGGTCGGCCTCGTTCCAGGGGTAGCCGAGCATGTCGGACAGGAACCTCTCGACGATGCGGTGCCGGCGGATGGCGCTCACCGCCGCCCGCTGGCCGGCCGGCGTCAGTACGACGCCCTTGTAGGGCCGGTGGTGGGCGAGCTCCCGGTCGGCGAGGCGCTTGACCGTGGCGGTCACCGTCCCCGGGGTCACCCCGAGGGCGTCGGCCAGGTCCCCGGTGTGGGCTTCGGTGTGCAGGACGTGGCGCGCCGCGGTAAGGCGGTAAATAGCTTTCAGCGTCTCGCGCTCGGGTTTCGAGAGGGCGACGTCCATGATTGGCCGGGGCAGAAGTTAGATTTTGAAGAGCCAAAATGTCAAGGGCGGGTAGCACTTCACGATGCCCGAGACGCCCGAACGACTCCTGCTCCTGGGAGGCACCGGCGACCTCGCCGCCCGCTACCTCTTCCCGGCCCTGGGGGCGTTGGTGCGGTCCGGACACCTCCCCCAGAAGTTCTCGGTCGTCGGTTCGGGCAGCCGGGAGCTGAGCGAGGACGGCTTCCGCAGAAAGATCGCCGAGGCGCTCGACGAGCACGCTGCGGACCTGGATGACGACACCGTCCGCCAGGTGCTCGCCATGGTCACCTACCGGCAGGCGGACATGCACGACCACGACGCCGTCGCGGCGTTGGTGGAGGAGGTACCCGGAACAGGGAGCCTGGTCGTGTACCTGGCGCTGCCGCCCGCTGTCTATCCCGAAGCCCTCGCCGCCCTGGCTCGGACCAACCTCCCTGAGGGAAGCCGGCTCGTGGTGGAGAAGCCCTTTGGCGAGGACCTCGCTTCAGCCCGGGAGCTCAACCGCCTCGTCCACGACCAGTTCGACGAGCGCAGCGTCTACCGGGTCGATCATTTCCTGGCCAAACAGACCGCCCAGAACCTGCTCGGGCTTCGCTTCGCCAACCGGCTGTTCGAACCGGTGTGGACCAACCAGCACATCGAGCGGGTGGAGATCACCTTCGACGAGGCGCTGGCCCTGGAAGGGCGGGCCACCTACTACGACGGCACCGGGGCGCTGGTCGACATGATCCAGAACCACCTGCTGCAGCTGCTGTGCCTGGTGGCCATGGACCCGCCGACCTCCCTCGAGGGGGAGGACCTGCGGGACCGCAAGGTGATGGTGCTGAGGGCCATCCACGCGATGAGCGAGGACGAGGCGGCCGCCTCGTCCTGTCGGGGCCGCTACACCGCCGGGCGGGTCGAGGGTCGGGAGGTGCCGAGCTACGTCGACGAAGAGGGGGTGGACCCGGCGCTGGAGACCGAGACCTTCGCCTCCGTGACCCTGTCGATCGACAGTTGGAGGTGGGCGGGGGTGCCCTTCGTGCTGCGCACCGGCAAGGCCCTGGGCGACGACCGCCGCGAGATCGCGGTGCACTTCAAGGCGGTGCCGCATCTGGCCTTCGGCCAGAGGGCGCAGCCGGAACCGAACGCCGTGTGCCTCGGCCTGGGCCCCGACACCCTGACGGTGCAGCTCGCCATGAACGCCGACGGCGACCTGTTCGACCTCACCCCCCTCGAGTTGCAGGCGGACCTGGCGCCAGCGGGGCTACCGGCCTACGCCAACGTATTGCTCCACGTGCTCGAGGCCGACCCGACCTTCAGCATCCGCAGCGACGAGGCTGAGGAGGCGTGGCGGGTGGTCGAGCCCGTCCGCCAGGCCTGGAGGGCGGGTCGGGTGCCGCTGGTCGACTACGAGGCCGGCTCCGCTGGCCCTACCCAGCCGCCGGGGCGCCCTGAGAACTAGCCCGTGCCCGCCTGGCGGCCACCAGCGCCGCGGCCCCGAGGGCCGATGCCATCGCCGACGCAGCCAGGACGCCGATCTTCGCCCCCGCTACCAGGTCGGCGTCGGCGAAGGCCAGTTCGGAGACGAAGAGCGACACGGTGAAGCCGATACCGGCCAGCATGCCGGCGCCGGCCAGCTCAGCCCAGCCCACCGCGTCAGGAAGTGCGCCCAGGCGGGTCCGCACGGCCAGCCAGGCGCCGGCCAGGATGCCCAACGGCTTGCCCACCACGAGCCCCAACGCGACTCCCGCCGCCACCCGGGCGCTCGAGGGCCCGCCCAGGCCGGCGCCGCTCAGGACCACGCCGGCGTTGGCCAGCGCGAAGAGCGGCACGATGGCGAAGCTGGTGAGCGGGTGCAGGCGGTGCTCGAGCCGCTCGGCCACCGACACCGACTGGCGTGCCATCCTCGTCATGTCTGCCGTCTCGGCCGGGGTGGGATCGTCGCTCAGCGACTCCGCCCACTCCCGCACGACGAGGCCGGGCTTGAGCGGTCGGGCCGGCGTGAGAAGACCCAGGACTACTCCTGCCACAGTGGCATGCACCCCCGAGGCGTGGATGCCCAGCCACACCCCCACCCCGACCAGCACGTACACCGCGACGTGCGTCACGCCCGCCTTCCGCAGCGCCACGACGGCAGCCAGCAGGGCGGCGGCCACCGCCAGACCCAATGGGTTGAGCTCGCCTGCGTAGAAGATGGCGATGACGGCGATGGCGCCGATGTCGTCGACGATGGCCAGGGTGAGCAGGAACAACTTGAGCCCCGACGGGACCCGGCGGCCGAGCAGCACCGCGACCCCGAGAGCGAAGGCGATGTCGGTGGCCATGGGTATGCCCCAGCCCCGCGCTCCGGGGCCAGGCGCGGTGATCAGCAGGTAGATCGCCGCGGGCACCACCATCCCGCCCACCGCGGCCAGGGCCGGCAGGGCTGCGGTGCGCCAGTGCCGCAGCTCACCCACCACCATCTCCCGCTTGATCTCCAGGCCGACGACGAAGAAGAAGATCGCCATCAGCCCCTCGTTGACCCAGTGGCGCAGGTCGAGGCTCAGCCCCAGGGAGTCACCGAGGCGGATGCCCAGCTCCGTGTGCCACAGGGCCTCGTAGCTGTCCCGCCAGCCGAGGTTGACCCAGGCCAGCGCGACGACCGCGGCCACGAGGAGCACGATGCCGCCGGACGCCTCGGTCTCGAAGAAGCGGCGAAGAGCTCGGGGCAGGCGGGCGCCCTGGGCCTCGGCGGGGGGTGACACGGTGTTGGTGGCCACGGCGGCTCCTGGGGCGGCATCGTTCGAGTTGCCGACCAGGCTTCCCGGCGCACCGGGCCCGAGATTACTCCCGGGCCCGCTCCTGGCCCGGCAACACCGCCAGGCGCGGCCTGTCGCGGGCTCCGTTGCCGGAGATCGGCTCCGACCCGACGTGGTACGGCACCGAGGTGACGATCGTGTTGCGACGGAACAACAGCGCGACCTTGAGGGCGAGGGCGCTCTGGTTGTGCAGCAACTGGGTCGGCGAGTACTTGCCGGCCACGAACTCGGGGATGATGACGGTGATGATGTCGTCGTTCCAACGCTCGTCGAGCTCGTCGAGATAGGCCTCGACCGCCGGCGGCAGCTCCCGGTACGGCGAGTTGATCACCTCGAGCGGCACGTCGAAGCCGAAATCGGCCCACTGCTGTTCCATCCGTTCCCGCTCGTCGTCGTCGTAGGCGACATAGAGGGCGGTGATGTGGTTGGGCCGCAGCGACCGGGCGTACTGGATGGCGTTCACCACCCCCCGGTGGACCCGGCCCACCAGGACCACCACCGTGTTGTTGGCGGCCGTGGGGCGCACGTCTTCGGGCGAGATGGCGAGGACCTGCTCGAGCGACTGGTAGTGGCGGTGGATGGCGAGGAAGATGCCGATGATGGTGGGCACCACCACGATGGGCAGCCAGGCCCCGACGGTGAACTTGGTGATTGCCACGATGAGCAGCACCACGAAGGTGGCGGTCGCCCCCACCATGTTGAGCGCCATGTTGCGCTTCCAACCCTTCTCGCGGAGCCGCCGGTGGCGGAACACCATGCCGGTCTGGCTGAGCGTGAAGGAGGTGAACACGCCGACGGCGTAGAGCGGGATCAGCGCGGTGGTGATGCCGCCGAACGCGATGAGCAGGACGCCGGCGAAGACGGCCAGGAACACGACGCCGTTGGAGAACACGAGCCGGTCGCCGCGGTTGGCGAACTGCCGGGGGAGGTACCCGTCGCGGGCGATGATCGACGAGAGCCGGGGGAAGTCCGCGTAGGCGGTGTTGGCGGCGAGGATGAGGATGCCGGCGGTGGCGAACTGCAGGATGACGTGGAGCGGCCCCTCGCCGAAGACAGCCCGGCCCATCTGGGAGATGACCGTCTCCTCGTGCGTCGGGTAGGGGTGCAGGTGGTGGGCAAGTACGGACACGCCGAAGAACAGCGTGCCCAGGATGCAGGCCATGATGGTGAGGGTGGTGGCCGCGTTCTTGGCCTCCGGCTTGCGGAAGGCGGGCACGCCGTCGGCCAGCGCCTCGATGCCCGACAGGGCCACTGCGCCTGAGGAGAACCCGCGCAAGAGGATGAACAAAGACAGGCTGCCGCCCACTTCGGCGATGCCTTCGGCCCGTTCCCGGTCAAAGGGGACGGGTTCGATGTCACCGAAGAAGCTGCGGAACAGGCCGTACCCGACCAGGGCGCTCAAGATGGTGATGTAGAGGTAGGTCGGAGCGGCGAATATCTTCCCCGACTCCTTGAGGCCGCGCAGGTTGCCCATGGTCAGGATGGCGAGGAACCCCAGGCAGATGAGCACCCGCCGGTCCTCCAGGTGGTTGAACGCCGGCAGGGAGATGATGGCGGCGACCCCGGCAGAGATCGAAACGGCCACGGTGAGGATGTAGTCGACCATCAGCGACGCTCCGGCCACCAGTGAGGGAGCCCGCCCGGGCAGGTTCTCGCGGCTGACGACGTAGGAGCCGCCGCCCTTCGGGTAGGCGTGGATGGTCTGTCGGTAGGAGCTCACGACGATCACCAGCAGGAAGGCGACCGCCATCGACATCGGAACGAGCTTCTCCAGGCCCAGGGCCAGGCTGGAGGCCCCCGCGGCGATGACGAAGAGGATCTCTTCGGTCGCGTAGGCCGTCGAGGAGATGGGGTCGGAGGAGAAGGTCGCTAGTGCGATCGGCTTCGAGAGCCGCTGGTGCTCCTGCTCGGAGGTCGAGAGCGGCCGCCCGACGAGAAGCCGCTTCAAGAGAGTGAACACGCCCGCACGATACGCGCTCACCGGTTCGTGTCCTCCAGCGGGAGCGACCGTTTGCGTCGGCGCCCGGGCGCGACTCAAATCAACGGCCAATGCACATCATCGTCCTGGGGTCGGGCCGCATCGGCGCAGAATTGGCGGTGGCGCTCGACAAGGCTGGTCATTCCGTGGCCATCGTCGACCGCGACCGCGAGGCCTTCCGCCGGCTGCCCGACCGCTTCACCGGGCGGGCCGTGCTCGGCAACGGGTTCGACCGCAGCGTCCTCGAGCAGGCCGGTGTCGACGAGGCGGACGCTGTGGCGGCCGTGATGTACGGCGACAACTCCAACATCGTCGCCGCCCGCATCGCCCGCGAGACCTATGAGGTCCGCCGGGTCGTGGCCCGCATCAAGGACCCCCGGCGGGCCGAGATCTACCAGCGGCTCGGCATCCCCACGGTGGCCACCGTGACTTGGACGACCGACCAGGTGTTGCGGCGTCTCTTCCCCGACGACACCGTCACTGACTGGACCGACCCCTCGGGGTCACTGCTGCTCGTCGAGCGCGACCTTCCGGACAGATGGGCCGGGAAGCGCCTCGATGCCCTCGACGGCCGCGACCGCTACCGCCTCATGGCGATCACGCGGGCCGGGGAGGCCCGACTGGCGATCCCCGGGCTCGTCGGCCAGGAGGGCGACATCCTCCACCTCCTGGTTCGCAAGGACACCGCCCAAGAGCTCGAGGCGCTGCTGACGGAAGGGGGGACCGAATGAAGGTGGCCATCGCGGGTGCCGGTGCGGTGGGGACCTTCGTCGCCAACGATCTTCGGGAGGCCGACCACGAGGTGCTCCTCATCGAGCGCAACCCCGACCTGGCCGCCCGCCTGCGGCCCACCGTCGACGTGCAGTGGTTCGTGGGCGACGCCTGCGAGGTCACCAACCTCCAAGACGCCGGCATCGCGGATGTCGACGTGATGGTCGCGGCCACCGGGGAGGACCAGGTCAACCTGGTCATCGCCTTGTTGGCCAAGCAGGAGTTCGCGGTACCGCGGGTGATCGCCCGGGTCAACGAGCCCCGCAACAAGTGGCTCTTCAACGAGACGTGGGGCGTGGACGTCTCGGTCTCCACGCCCCACCTGCTCACCGCGCTGATCGAGGAGGCGGTCTCGGTGGGTTCGCTCGTGCGACTGCTCGAGTTCGAAGGAGGCGAGGCCCGCCTCATCGAGGTGACCCTCGCCGAGAACTCGCCGGCGCTCGAGCGGGCCATCTCCGAGCTCGGTGTGCCCCGGGACGCCACCATCGTCGCCGTGCTGCGGCGGGGCCACGTGGTGGTCCCCAGGGGGGACACCGTCCTGCAGCAGGGAGACGAGGTCCTTGCCCTGGCCACCCCTGACTCCGAGGATGCCGTCAAGCACATCCTCATCGGGGAGGGCCCCGGTGGGGCCGGGCCGCGCCCGCGTCAGGCCGAGAGCAGCTCGTAGCGGGGGTTGAACAGCAGGAGCCGGCCACCCGGCCCCGCTGGCGAGGGTCGGCCGCTGACCACGACCCGCTGACCGGGCTTGATGCCGGCGATCCTGCGACGGCCCGTCCACATGGCCACCATCTTCCCGGTGCCGTCGGAGATGGTGACCTCGAGCCAGGGCACCCCCCCACTCCTGCGCACGATGCGCACGCTGACGATCTCGCCGACGACCGTGCACGCACACCTGGGCTCCACGTCCTTGATGGGGATGACGCCGGCCCGGCTGGCACAGAACTCCCGGAGCTGCTCCTCGTCGAGTTCCTCGACGCTGGCCGTGAGCTTGTGAAGGAACTTCTTCAGAGCCATGGCCGGCGGGGCTACTCGGGCGGGACGTCGAGGTCGTCGGCGTCGAGGTCGATCAGGTCGGCAATCGGGTCGACCGCTGCGCAGAGCATCACCAGCCGGACCTGGGTGCCCTCGCCCGAGGAGTCGATGCCCACCTGGTCGACCAGCGTCTTGATGAGGGGGATGCCGAGACCCCGCTCGAAGTTGAGCCGGTCGGGGTCGGTGACGGGCGGGTGCTCGGGCAAAGAGTCGGGATCGAAGCCGTCACCGCGGTCGACGACGCAGATCTCCAGGCGGTCGCCGAACTCCGCGCAGCGTATGAGCACGCTGTCGGTCTTGGCCGTGGCCACGTGGGCCTCGATGGCGTTGGTGCAGGCCTCCGACACGGCCACCTTGAGGTCGTCGATGCGATCCTCGGCCAGGTCCCTGCGGGTTGACGCGAGGGACGAGACGACCAGCCGGGCCAGCGCGACGTATTCGGGCCGCGCCGGGATTTCGAGCTCGATAGCTGGCTCCACCCCGTCCTACTCGGCGACGGCGGCGTCGACCGAGTCGTGGATGGAGAAGACGCGCGTCAGGCCGGTGATCTCGAACACCTTGAGGATGCGGTGTTGCGTGCAGACGAGGCTGAGGTCGCCGTTGTGGCTGCGGACCCGCTTGAGCCCACCCACCAGCACGCCGAGGCCCGTGGAGTCCAGGAATTCCACACCCTCGAGGTTGACCACGATGCGGTGCTTGCCCTGGGTGACGAGTTCCACGAGCTTCTCGCGCAGGTGCGGAGCGGTGTAGACGTCGACCTCACCCCTCACGGCGAGGACGGCGGCACCGTTGTGCTCCGTGACGTCGAGATCCAGGTTCATGATCGACTCCTCATAGGCCAACTGGCGCGCCGGATACGTGCCCCCTTGCGTCCGGCCAACTTAGTACCCGTCTCCTCGTAGGGTCATTCCTGTGCTGGCCCACCCGCGTGGGGCCCCAACCCCACGCTCCTCCGCAACGTGGGGCCCCAACCCCACGGCGGCCGTGTCGCATGCCGGTTGAACCGTTCGAGGTGTTGCTGGGGGCGCTGAGCTGGCAGGACCAGTTGGTGCACCTGGAGCGACTGGCGTCGCGGCCGGCCCAGCACGCCGAGCCCGCCCGCCCGCTGCACCCGCTGCTGGCCGAGCGACTGCCGGTCCTGTGGTCGCACCAGGCTGCCGCCATCGACCTCGCCCGTGCCGGTCGTTCGGTGGCGGTTGCCACCGGTACGGGGTCTGGCAAGTCGCTGTGCTTCCAGGCGCCCCTGGCCGAGGCGGTGCTGGAAGCGCCCAACGAGGCCTCGGCGTTGCTCGTGTACCCGACCAAGGCCCTCGCTCATGACCAGCTACGGTCGCTGGCCGCGCTGGAGGTCCCAGGGTTGGTGGCCGCCGCCTACGACGGCGACACCGACCCCGACGACCGGGCATGGGTGCGGCGCAACGCCAATGTGGTGCTGACCAACCCCGACATGCTCCACGCCGGCATCCTGCCCAACCACGGGCGCTGGGCCACCTTCCTCATGCGCCTGCGCTACGTCGTGCTCGACGAGCTGCACACCTTGCGGGGGATCTTCGGCACCCACGTGGCCCACCTGGTTCGTCGTCTGCGCCGGTTGTGCGCCCTCTACGGCGCGGCCCCGACGTTCATCCTCGGCTCCGCCACCGTCGGGCAGCCGGGCCGGCTGGCTTCGGCCATCTGCGGGCTCGACGTGGCCGAGGTGGTGGAGGACGGGTCCCCTCGGGGCGAGCGGCTCTTCGCTCTGTGGAACCCCCCCCTGCTCGAGCCGCACTCGGGCGCCCGGGGGTCGGGGAACGTCGAGACGGCGGGGCTGCTGGCCGCGTTGGTGCAGCACGGCTACCGCGGCATCGCCTTCACCCGCAGCCGCAAGGGAGCCGAGTTGGTGGCGGCCCGGGCCCGGCAACTACTGCCAGGCGAGACCGCCGCCGCGGTGCGGCCCTACCGCTCGGGGTACCTGGCGGCCGAGCGCCGGGAGATCGAAGACGAGCTGTTCGGCGGCCGGCTGCGGGGTGTCTCGGCCACCAGCGCCTTGGAGCTCGGCATCGACGTGGGCGGGCTGGACTTCTGCCTGCTCAACGGTTTTCCGGGCACCATCGCATCGCTGTGGCAACAGGCGGGGCGGGCAGGGCGACAGCAGCAGCGCTCGCTGGCGGTCCTGGTCGCCGGCGACGACGCCCTCGACCAGTGGTTCATGGCCCACCCGACGGAGCTGTTCCGGCGCTCGCCTGAACCGGTGGTGGTGAACCCGGCCAACCCCTTCGTGGCTGATCCCCATGTCGCCTGCGCCGCCTACGAGCTGCCACTCACGCCGAGCGACGACCGCTTCTGGGGAGACGACCTCTCCGACGGCATCCGGCGGCTGGTGCTCGATGACGAGCTGCGTCTGCGGGAGGGCCGGGCCGTCTACGCCGGCATGGACCGCCCGGCGCGGCGGGTGGGCCTTCGCACCGGCTCGTCGTCGGAGTTCTCCATCGTGGACGAGTCGGGGGCCCTCATCGGCACCGTCGACCGCAGCCGCGCCTTCAACGCCGTGCACCCAGGTGCCATCTACCTCCACCAGGGCCAGCACTACCGCGTGCAGCGCCTCGACATCGACGACCAGGCAGCGTGGGTCAGCGCCACTGATCCCGACGAGACCACCCAGACCCGCTCGGACACCTCGGTGACGATCCTGGAAGAGGAGCGGGTGGCGACGATCGGACGGTCCCGGCTGGCGCTGGGGGCGGTCGAAGTCACCGAGCGGGTGACGGGCTTCCGGCGGATCTCGCTGGTGACGGGAGAGCGCCTCGGCGACGAGGAGCTCGACCTTCCGGCCACCCGGTTGACCACCCGCGCCTTTTGGTACACCGTCGAGCCCGCGGTGCTGGCCGCTGCCCGGCTGCATCCCCGCCAGGTCCCAGGGGCTCTCCACGCCGCCGAGCACGCCGGCATCGGGATGCTCCCGCTTTTCACCATCTGTGACCGCTGGGACGTGGGCGGGGTGTCGACTGCGGTTCAGGCCGAGACCGGGCGGCCCACCATCGTCATCTACGACGGGTACCCGGGGGGCGCCGGCATCGCCGAGTTGGGGTTCGACGCGGGCGGGCACCACCTCGAGGCGACGCTGGAGGCCATCACCGCCTGCCCGTGCGACGGCGGCTGCCCCTCCTGCGTGCAGTCACCCAAGTGCGGCAACCTCAACGAGCCGCTGGACAAGGCGGGCGCCATCGCCTTGTTGCGCTGCGTTCTCGGCCGCTAGCACCCCGGGGAGAGGGCCGGGGGTACCTCAGCGCACAGGCAGGCGGCGCTCGCCGGCGCTACGTCGGGACCGGCGGGGCCGCGCCGCCCCGGCCGGCTCGTCGGTGACGTCCTGGTCGGGATCGGGCACGTCGAGGGCGGGCGCGTCGAGCGGCTGGCGGGCACTCCAGGGCCGGGGCGGGGGCGGGCTCAACGGCGCCATCCCGGCCAGAGGATCGGCGCTGCCCTCGCCGCCGCGGGCGGCGCGGCGAGCGGCGCGGTCACGGGCCCGCTGGGCGTGCCCTTCCCGGGGTGGCGGAACGGGCGCCGGCGTGGCAGTCGCCGGCGAGGGAGGGCGGGACGGGGGCGCCGGCGGCGGTGACGCCACCGCCCGGGCCGGCAGCGGGGTCGCAACGACCGGCGGGGGGGCGAACACCTGGGTGTCCCCACCGTCGCCAGCCACCGAAGCCGTCAGTGACCCGGGAGCGGGACCGGGCGGCGGGCCGGGGGCCGGCGGTGACGGACCCGGCCCGGCGCCTCCCTGGCCCGGTCGCTGGGGCTCGGGATCGAGGGCCTCCAGCTCGTCGGCCCGCTTCACCTCGCCCCTCACCCACAGACCGCCCATCGACATGACGAACAGCAGGAGCCCGAAGGCCACGAAGGTCAGCGACCGGCGGCGGTTGCTGTCGTCGGAGATGAGGTCCTGGCCCACCGCCTGTTGGTTGTTGGGGTCATCTGCCCCCAGCTCTTCGGTGTCGTCTTCGCTCGCGACCGCCGGCTCGTCCGCTGGATCGAACGGCAGCGTCTCGTCGAAGCCGGGGTCGGGAGCCTCGGTCTGCCTGGTCGTGGGCCGGCCCAGAGAGCTGAAGCCGGACAGGTCGACCTTGCTGCCGCGCCCCCCACTGGGCTTGGCAGCTCCGCCGGCGCCCGTGCTGGCGCTGGTGATCACGATGCCGCTGCCCGTCTTCTGGACGGTGGTGGGAGGAGCGGTTCCTCCGCCTCCGCCCCCGCCCCCGCCCCCGCCCCCGCCCGCGGCCGTGGTGGACGGGGCCGGCGAGGGTGGCGTCACCACGGTGGCATCGGCGACAGCCGACGGCCCAGAGGCGATGCCGTCGTCGCCGGCGCCGCGGCGGATGGCGATGACCACGTAGCGCCACTCGCCCACCGACGGCCGGTCGTTGAGGGTGGTCAGGTTGGCGGCGGTCAGGGCGATCGCTGCGAAGTCGCCGTCCTTGGGGGCCCGGTGCACCTCGTAGCCGACGATGTCGGGCTCTTTGTTCTTGTCCCAGCTGACGGTCACGCCGTCCTCACCCTGGGGCTCGGCCTTGAGGCCCTTGGGGGCAGCAGGAGGCGCCTCGATGAGGAACTGGCGCTGGCCTTCCACGGTCTGGGGGCCGGCAGGAGGCCGAGGGTTGCCGTTGACGACCACCTTCACGGTGTAGGGCCCGTTCCAGGTGAGGTTGGGGGTCGTCCATGACAACTTGTAGGCCCGGCTAGGAGGGCCGTTGAAGACCTCCGCCGTCGAGCCCCCTGGCAGCACCTGGCCCCGCCCGGCCACCAGGCTCACGGTGACCTTGGTGATGGTGCCGAGCGGGCCCAGGGTGTCGCTCCCGTACTCGTAGCACCCCCTGACGACGGTCGACGAGGTGCTGACCACCTGCCCTTCGTCGGGGTCGTCGATGTTGCCCGTCGGAGAGGAGGTGCCGGCGCCGGGACAGTCCTCCGGTGCCTGCGCCGTCGCCACGGGGACGACGCCACCCAGCACCGACAGGACCAACCCGACAGCCAGGAGGCGGGCCACGACCGCGGAACGGCTCATGCCGGTTTCCCTGCTCCCTTGTTCAGCGTCGCCTGCACGATGAGCCGCTTGGCCGCCGAGCCCTTGGGGTGGCAGGTGGTGAGGGTGAGGATGCTCTTGGCGGGGTCGTTCGCCACCACCGAGAAGTCGGTGGGCTCGATGATGAACGGCGCCCGCGCCACCTCATAGATGCAGCTGCCGATGGGCGTCTCCAGGATGATGACGTCGCCGTCCTTCATCCGGTCGAGCTCGGCGAAGGGCTTCCCGTAGGTCGTGCGGTGGCCGGCGATGGCCACGTTGCCGGCCTCGCAGGGCAGCGGTGTGTTCGGGTAGTGGCCGGCCCCGGCTCGCAGGGCGCTGGCCGAGGTCCCCTCCACCACCACCGTGTCCACGCCGAGGCTCGGGATCTTGATGCGGGTCAGGGGGTCGCCGTCTTTGAGCTGGCGGGCGCGGTAGGCGCGGGCGACGCCGTCGCTGGCGATCTCACGGTCGAGCCGGCCTTGCTCCCGGTCGTGGACGACGTTGGTGTACACGGGATAGCCGAGCACGCCCAGCGCGACGACCAGCAGGCCGACCGACAGGAACGACAGTCCTCGTCGTGCCCAAGGTCTGTTTCGTAGGAACTGGATCACTGGATCCACGGGATCACCTCAGCTGCGAGCGTAGTGAAGGCCCCGGAGCCAGTGGCTCCGGGGCCTTCACCGGGGTTCAAATGAAGGCTTGCCTAGTGGGAACTAGTGGGAGCGGACGATCGCCCGGCGGCCCAGGAAGGCGGCCGCCAGACCGGCCACACCGACGATGGGCAGCCACGGGGTGCCACCGGTGCGGGGCAGGCTGCGGGGGATCTCCGGAAGCGCCACCTCGACGAACT